>JAVBUI010000055.1:0-9281 GCA_031555495.1 Victivallaceae bacterium
CGCCGCGGGCATCATGGACATTCACGCGGGCGAGATCGAAACCTCACGCTTCCTCGCCATGGGGGGCTCGCTCCTTGCGCCGTTGCCCCCGCGCCGGGACGCGCCCGCCGAAGCGGTGCCGTGGCGGCGCTCCGACCTCAACAGTTTCGGCATCGGGCACCTCAATGAAGCGGGCTTTCTCGGCATCCCCGACGCGGCCACCGAGGAGAAGGGACGCGCAATCATCGACTCGATGCACCGCAATCTCTTCGCTTACCTTGAGGACCGCATCGGACGCCTGCGCCGGAATTGGAGTTACTCCGACCATAAATTCGACTGAATTTCCCACAATTGCAAATTGAAATTTACATACTTCCGGATTATTTTATACATACAAAAATAACGATTCGAGAGGAATGAATCATGGAATTTACGTTCAGCAAAGAAGACGGCGGCAAAATGCTCCTGACCCTCAACGGCAGATTCGACGCGCTTGCCGCCCTCGAACTCGACAAAAAGCTCAAAACCGAACTCGCCGGCGTCACCGAGCTAATCCTCGACTTCACCGCCGTCCCCTACATCGCCAGCGCCGGGCTCCGGGTCATCGTCCAGCTCCAGAAAACCATGTCGGCCCAGGGCCCGATGAAGCTGATCCATGTCGCGCCCGCCGTCCGCGAAGTCTTTGAAATCACCAAATTAAGCAAGCTCGTCACGCTCGAAGCATGAAAAAGATCTTTCAGAAATGGCTGCTGATCGTCGTTTCGGCGGCCTTTCTCCTGACTTTTCTGATTTCCTATTACGTCCACACCCGGCAGGCCCGCCGGGGGGCGGCCGAACTGATTCAACTGAAACTCGCCGACGCGGAGTCCCAGCTTTCCAACTCCGCCGCCAGGGTTGAACAGCTGATCCGGATCTACGACTCCATCGCGTTATTGAAGGCCCGGCTTTTCGCCGAAAAGCTCCGCCACACCCCGGCAAAACAGGCCGACCTCGGCGAATGGCGCGAACTCCTTGACGTCGAAGAGCTCTACATCGTCGACGGCGACGGCACGATCGCCAACACCTCCGACGCCAAAGACCGGGGCAAAAACATCCGCGACATCGGCGTTTCGGCCGATTTCGTCACCGCGCTCGGCCGGAACGACTTCGCCCGGGCCGCCACGCTTTTCGATCCGGAAGAGAAACTCGGCATGCTCAAGCACGCCGCCCTTTCCCGCCTCGACGCTCACGGCCTGGTCGGCGTGATCGCCAAATCCGAACAGCTCAAGCAGGCCATCGCCATCGCCGACATCGACAACTTCGCCGAAGGCTTCCGGATCGGCAGCCACGGCGGCATGCTGGTCGGCGAAAACGACGTCATCGTCTGCGACGGCATGCTCGACATCCCCGGCAAAACCCTCTCCGAACTTGGTTTCACGCCTAAAATGCTCCGTTCCAGCCGATCCTTCGACATCACCCTCCACGGCGTCGATTACGTCGGACTGGCCGCGCGGCACAAGAAGTACACCATCGTCGGCCTCCTCCCGGACAGCGAAGTTTATTACCGGCGCAACGTGGTCCAGTCGGTGCTGGTGATCGTTTATCTGCTGCTCTTCAGTCTGATCTTCGTCCTGATCACGGTCCTGATCAGCAGAATTGTCCTCTCCGGCATCGACAAGGTCTGCTCCTCGCTGGCCCGGATCACCGCGGGCGACCTTGAGGAAAAAGTCAACGTCCACAATTCGGTCGAATTCGACGTGCTTTCGCGCGGCATCAACTCCACCGTCGGCGCGCTCAAAGAGGCCGTCGCCGACGCGGCCAGACGCCTCGACAACGAATTGATCCTGGCCAAAGCCATCCAGGACTCCGCCCTCCCGCGCCAGTTCCCGCCCTTTCCCGATCATTATCAATTCGATATTTACGCCTCGATGGAACCGGCGCGCGAAGTCGGCGGCGACTTCTTCGACTTTTTTCTGGTCGGAGACCGCTGTCTCGCCTTCCTGGTCGCCGACGTTTCCGAAAAAGGCATCCCCGCCGCACTCTTCATGATGTCCGGCAAAACCTGGCTCAAAAGCCTCGCCGCCGCCGACATGGAGCCCGCCCGTGTATTCACCGAGGCGAACAAAATGCTCTGTCTCGACAACGACCCCGGGATGTTCATCACCGCTTTTTTCGCCCGCCTCGACCTCGAGAGCGGTGAACTCCTCTGCGTCAACGCCGGGCACAATCCGCCGCTGCTGCGCCGGGCCGACGGGAAATTCGAGTACCTGAAGCTCGAGCCGGATTTCATCCTCGGCACCTTACCGGACGTCGAATACCACCAGCACCGGATCATGCTTTGTCCCGGCGACCGGCTCTTCCTCTACACCGACGGGGTGACCGAAGCGGAGACGGCGCACGGCGAATTCTACGGCACGGACCGCCTCCGGGAAGCACTGGACCGGAGAAGCGCCGAAACACTGGAGGAGACCGTCAGGGCAATCCACGGGGAACTGGCGGCTTTTTCCACCGAGCAATCCGACGACATCACCATGCTGGCGCTCGACTTTCACGGCAGAAAGCTGACGCTCGAAGCCGAACTGCGGCGCCTCCCGGAGCTGCAGGGCTTCCTCGACCGCTGCGCCCGGAGCGCGGGCCTCCCGGAGGCGCAACTCAACCGCCTCCAGGTCGCCGCCGAGGAGATTTTCCTCAATATCGCAAGCTACGCCTACGCGCCGGAAGCGGGCGGCGTCCGCGTCGAATTCGAGCCTGAGCCCGGCGGCGCGGCCTTTGCATTCCGCGATTCCGGCAAGCCCTTCAATCCGCTCGACGTGCCAGAACCGGACTTCTCCGAAGAGCTCGATGACCGCCCCGTCGGCGGACTCGGCATCCACGTCGCCAAAAATCTGGCGGACCGATTCGAATACAGCCGCAAAGACGGCGTCAACCATACAAGGATTCAATTCAAAATATGAAGTCGCTTCTGATTTTCCTCGGGGCGGTGGGCCTCGTCGCCAGCAGCCTGATCGGCGCGGGCATCCTGGCGCTGCCGGTGACATTGGGGCTGGCGGGGCTTTTTCCGGCGCTGTTGGCGATGATCGTCTACGGCGGCTTGATGCTCTTTGCGGGCGAGGTGCTGATCCGCGAAACCATCGAGCGGCGCGACCCGGCCTTCAATCTGCCGGACGTTTACCGTCAATCCCTCGGCGTGGTCGGCAAATGGCTCGCGGTGGCCGCCAATCTGCTGGTGCTTTACGGCCTCCTGGTCGCCTACATCACCAGCGGCGCCAAAATCGTCGGCAACCTCACCGGGGGGCAAATTCCGCCCCACTGGATCACGCTCGGCTGCGCTTTGATCCTGATCGCGCTCGCCTCCTGCAAGCTCGCGCTGCTGCAGAAATACAACATGGTCCTCCTCGCTATTATGATCACCGTCTTCCTGACCTTGCTGGCGCTCGGCGCGAGCCGCGTCGAGCCCGCCCGGCTGGTCCGCTGCGACTGGCAATTCCTCCCGTCGGCGATTCCGCTGGTGCTGACCGCCTTTTATTTTCACAACATCATTCCGGTGGTCGGCACCCACCTCCAGTGGGACGGGCGCAAAGTACGGCAGGCAGTCTGGTGCGGTTTCGGCCTGGCCTTTGCGGTCTGCACGCTCTGGCTCGTCACCGGCATCGGCGCGTTGCCGCTGAAGGGCGACAACAGCATCATGCGGGCCTACCACGAGGGTGTTCCGGCGACCATTCCGATGAGCGCGGTGATGGGGTCGGGGTTGTTCATGGCCGCCGCGGTGGCCTTCGCCTTGATCACCGCCTCGACCGCTTTCATCGGCAACGGCGTGGCGCTGCAGGGCTTCCTCCGCGGCCTCCTGCCCCGCGAATCGTTGGTCAAGCTCGCGGCCTTTGCCCCGCCGCTGCTGATCGCCTGGTTCTGGCCCAATATCTTCCTCAAAGCCGTCGACGTGGTAGGCGGCATCGGGGTGGTAACTTTATTCGGCGTCCTGCCGTGTCTGATCGTGCTCCGCAAGGCCGCGAGCAGCATCCCGATGAAGCGCGCCGCCTGGCTTTTTCTGGCGCTGGCGCTGGGGGCGCTGGCGATGGAAGCGTGCCAGGAGTTCGGCATCACCCACTTCACGCCGGACGCCGAAGCCGAGTATTGGAAAGACGACAGTTATAAATTGATTCGGAAATAACAGGAGAACAAAGTCATGAATAATCCGCGCCTCCGGCAGTACCTGGAACAGTACGGCTCCTTCCCGATCGCCTATTCGGCGGTCTACGACGATGAAATGAAGCACTTCGAGGCCCCCGAGGGTTTCGTGCCCTACGTCGACACCAAATACGAACGCGTGCTGCTGGGCGAGCCCCTCTGCGCCGCCGCCGACCTCGACGCGCTGCTCGACCGTTTCTGCCGCGAAACCGCCGCCGCGCGCCGCAATCTGATCGGGCTCCAGTGCGGCATCGGCCTCGCCCGTAAATTCGTGGAGCGCGGATTCAACGCCAACCAGATGGGCATGGAGACCAACCTCAAAATCCAGACCTTCTCGATCGAAGGCAAGGCGATGACCAAAGTCCGCCGCTGGATCAACGGCGGCCGCAACGCCGGAGCGACGGTCTGCGAAAAGAGCATGCGGGACCCCGAAACCGCCGCCGCCATCACCGCCGTTTCGGAGGAGTGGCTCAAGGGTAAACTCAACACCGGCGAACTGCGGCTCCTGACCCGTCCGCTCAAGCTGGAATACGAACCCGGCACCCGTCTATTCTCTGCGATGCTGGAGGACAAAATCGCGGCCTTCGTGATTTTCGAACCGATTTACGGAGCGGGCAAGGTCACCGGCTACTACGCCGACTTCGTCCGGGCGCTCGACTGCGCGCCCAACGGCGCGCTCGACCTGATCTATTTTGAAGCGATGGACTGTTTCCGCAAGGAGGGGGTGGAAATTCTCTCTTTCGGCCTCTCTCCGCTCGCGGACATCGAGGACAAGGAGAACATCCACAACCCGCTGGTCGCCTCGATTTTCCGGCTCAACTACAATCAGGGCAACGGCATGTACGCCTATCAGGGCCTCGACGCGCACAAAAAGGCCTACGCCGACGGCGTCAACGGCCTGCGCGAGCCAAAATACATGATTTCGGCCGGGGCGCTGCCGCTCAACCAGATGCTGAACGTCTTCAAATACATCGGCATCCTGCCGGAGCAAAGCTATCTCTCCTCGATCCGTTACTTCGGCGGCTTTATGCTCAAGGAGCTCTTCAAACACGAAGCAAAGGCCAAGACCGTCCTCAACGAAATGGTCGAAGGCGTCCCGACCGAGGAGATCGCCAAAAAGAGCGACCTCGCGCTCCCCGCGGTCAAGAGCATGGTGGAAAAAATCACCGGCGTCTTCCGCAAAATCAGCCCCGAAATCGAACAGCAGGCGATGTTCTTCTGCGGCAACCTCAATGAGGCGACCGAGAAACTCTACATCAAAGTCTCCAATATCGTCGATTCGGACCGCGACGTTCACTTCGTCCACAACATCACCTTTGTTCCGTTCCAGCAGGGCTACAGCCTCCTGATGACGGTCGAGACCGCCCCCGAAACGACGGTCGAAAAGACCCACAAAATCGCCCGGGAGCTGCGCAAAAAGATCCAGAAGAAGGTCGAAAACATCTTCTACATCCACATCGAATTCGAGCCGGACGGCGCGTTCTCGCAGCTGCTCGGCGAAATCTCCCTTGAAAAAGCCTCGGGAAAAGACCTCGCATGAACGAACCCGATCCAAGGATCGCCGAAACCTCACGGGGACCGGTGGAATATCTGCTCGAAGGCGACTCCGGGCCGCTGCTCCTGGGCATCCACGGCGCGCCCGGCTCCTGTCTGCAGATGCGCGAGATATTCGACCGGCTGGGACTGACGCCGGACTGCTGCCGCCGGCTGCTGATCTCCCGCCCCGGCTATGCCGGGACGCCGCTCTCGTCGGGCGAAACCACGGAGGAACAAGCCGACCTCGCCGCCGCGCTGCTGGATTTTCTCGGCTTCGCGGCGGCCGATGCGGCGATTCCTTTTTCCTGCGGCGGCCCGATCGCGCTGGAGCTGGCGCGGCGGCACCCGGAGAAGGTTAAGTCACTCCTGCTGCTCTCATCCGTCACCGGTCCCTATCCCCTCTGGGGCAGGAGCTGGCCGACGACCTGGCTGATGCGCTTCGTCTTTTCCACGCCCGGCATGGCGCTGACGGGATTGCTGATCAAGCTCTGCCCGCGCTGGGTCCTGATCGAATTGCTCTCCGGCGGCGGCACGGTTTCGCGCCGAAAAATCGCGCGGAGCGAGGCCACCACGCTGAATTCGCCGGACGGGCGCGCTTTTCCGCTGCGTTTGATCGCCCATTGCATCCCCTTCAGCCGCTGCCGGGCGGGTTTCCACAACGACGACGCGCAGGGACACAAAACGCGAACACTCGACTACGCCGACCTCAAACTCCCCGTCCTGATCGCCCACGGCAAACTGGACGGCGACGTCCCCTACAGTCACGCCGTCGAACTCAAAAAACTCCTGCCGCAAGCGGAATTGCTCACCTTCGAACGCGGCTGCCACCTGCTGGCGCTGGGAAAGGCGCTGCCCGGACTCCGGCAAAAAGTGCGCCGATTCTGCAACGTACTCGATCACACCGCTTCAACCTCCAACCCGAAAGATGGCAAATAATGAAAAAACTGCTCCTCGCCGCATTCCTCTCTGTGCTGCTGCATCCCGCTTTCGCCTGGCGCGAAGACTTCAACTCAGGCGACCCGGACCGCCAGAACATGCCGGTCGGCTGGGAGACCGAGGGGGTGCTTCCCGGCGTGCCGGCGAGCAAGGCCTTCGTCAAGGACGGCGTACTCCGTCTCGAATCCACTCGTTCGAGCGGCGGCGTGCTCCGCATCGTCGAAGGGGTGGATTTGAAGAAAACGCCGATCATGCGCTGGCGCTGGCGCGCGGTCACCTTGCCTCCGGGAGCGGACGGCGCCAATCCTGAGAAAGACGACCAGGCGGTGGGAATCTACGTCGTTCTCCCCGGCATGCTGGGGCAGAAATCGGTCTCCTACCATTACGAAACGGAAACGCCCAAAAACACCTGGGGCAAGGCGAGCTATTACCTCGGGGTGGTCAAAGTCCAGTTTTTGGTCCTCCGCAACAAAACCGACCAGACCGGCGAATGGTACACCGAGGAGCGCAACGTCCTCGAGGACCTGAAAAAGTGCTACAACACGGTTCCAGAGAAATTCGGCGTCAGCATCCAGACCAACGCCCACAACACCAAAACCAAAGCGGCCGCAGAAGTCGATTACGTCGAATTCATCGCCCCCGGCACGCCGCCCCGGAAGTAAAATTCAGAATTTTTCTTCCTCCGGCACCTTGACATTGCTGAAATATGCATCACGTTTATCAGGTATGATTCACTTTGACACACTCTAACAAAAGGTCTGCATTCATGAGCGAACACATCGATTCTCCGCAGGAAGAGAAAAAGTATCACTGCGGGACACTGGTTTACACCTCCGCCGGACTGGTCGCGCTTTTCCTGCTGCTGCTTGCGGGCGACTTTTTCTGGTCGCTCCGGGACCGTTCGGTGAGCATGATCACACGGCTTCTGTTCAAGCAATTCGGCGCCTCCGATATGGTCAACGGCCTCCTGATCTCCTCTGTCCCGAGCATTCTGGGCGCGATTATCGGCCCGATCGTCAGCTACCGTTCCGACCGTTTGCGGAGCCGTTGGGGGCGGCGCATTCCTTATTTATTCTTCACCACGCCGATCGTGTTTCTTGCAATGGTCGGGCTGGCCTTCAGCCCGATGCTGGGCGAATGGGCCTCACGGACCTTCGGAGCGTCGGTGCTGACCGAAAAAATGGGCGCGTTGATTTTCCTCGGCGCCTTCTGGATTCTCTTCGAATTCGGCGTACTGGTGGCCGGCTCGGTCTTCACCGCGCTGATCAACGACGTGGTGCCGCGGCAGTTCCTCGGCCGTTTCTACGGTCTCTTCCGGATCGTCAGCCTTTCGGCGGGGATTATCTTCAACTGGTGGCTGCTGGGCAAGGCGGAGACGCATTACATGTATTTATTCATCATCATGGGCTCGCTCTACGGCGTCGGCTTCCTGGTGATGTGCCTCAAAGTCAAGGAGGGCGAGTATCCGCCCCCCCCGCAGCCGAAGCCGGGGACGGTGGAGGGGCCCTTTTCCGCGCCAATCGCTTATTTCCGGGAGAGCTTCGGGGTGGGATATTATGTTTACGTATTTCTCATGCTCAAAATGATCGGCTTCGTCTTTATGCCGCTGGGGTTGTATCTGGTCTTTTTCGCCAAAGCACTCGAAATCTCGATGGATACCTACGGCAAATACATTGCGATTTCGTTCGCCATCTCGTTTTGTCTTACCTATTTCCTTGGCATGCTGGTGGATAAATTCCATCCATTCCGCTGTTGTATCGCCACGATTTTTCTTTATATGATCTCGAGTTTCGCGTGCTGGCGCTTTGTCGAGCCGGGCTGGAAGTTCGCGGCGGCGGTGATTGCTTACTGTGTGATTTCGGGGATTTACTGGACGGTGTCGGCGTCGCTCAACATGCGGATTTTTCCGAAGGAGCGTTATGCCCAGTTCTGTTCGGCGAGCGGCTTGATCGGGACGGTGGGGTCGGCGCTGATGGCTCCGGCGATCGGCAGGCTGCTGGACTATACCAATCACGACTACCGGCTGCTCTTTCTCCTGAGCGGGATTTTCTCGTTCCTGGCGTTGGTCATGATGGTCGCCTTCCTGCCGATGTACCGTGCCCGCGACGGCTTCGGGAACTACGTGCCGCCCCCGGTGGAGTAACGCGTGCCAAAGCGGCCATAGGGAGCGCAGCGACGGTCCAGGGCAGTGCCCTGGCGGGATTCCAAAGGGCGGCGCCCTTTGGTGGAGTGTGAGGTGAAACCTCGCCGTTCTCGCCCGGGCGAAGCCCAGCTCAAGAAACGCGACGATAGTCGCGGTGCGGAGCCCGGTCCAAGCGGAGGCCGCCAGGCCGGAGCGACCGTTCCACTGCTGCGCTCGGTGTCGTCCGCCGATCACTTCGTGATACGGCTGCCGACCTCGCTTTCGCAGGATGGTGTCGGCTCCGCCGACGTCGGGGGGAGCGCCGCGCTGCGCTTGCTTAGCTTCGCTCCGGTGGAGCCGGAGCGACCAGCGCTGTTCGCGCGCTGGACTGCGACCAGCCGAACGCTGGCCGGGATTCCGCCTGACGGCGGTTTTTTTCTTTTTTCTTTTTTTTATTTTTGTGCGCGGAAGTCGCGCGGGGGGCACCCGTAGGCATCTTTGAACTGTCGGTTGAAATTCGAAATATTGCCAAACCCGCAGCATC
>JAVBUI010000288.1:0-10803 GCA_031555495.1 Victivallaceae bacterium
ATTGCCGGTGACCGTGGCGGCGCTGGTGATGCTGACCGAGCATTTGACGGTGGAAGTAAAGGAGCCGTCTTTGACATTGCCGCCGCCCTACACGGTGACGAGCTATGTCATAACGGCACGGTTGATCGTCACATCGCCTGCGACCGTGCCGTTGTAACTGCCGCCGTAGAGCCTGGTGACGGTGCCGCCGTTGACCGTGATATTGACGGAGGCGGAGGTGTAGGTGTTCGAGCCGCCGTAAAGGTCCGCGACCGTGCCGCCGTTGACCGTGACGTCGGTGGAGGAGGTGACGGAAATGCTGTTTGCGCCGCCGTAGAGCAGGGTGACGGTACCGCCGTTGACTGTGATCGCGAGGCCTCTGGCGTAGCTGATGCCCGTCAGGTTTCCGCCGGCGACGACGATCGCTTCAACGCCGGCTTTGGCGGTCGCCAGGGCGACCGTGGAGAAGGCGTTTTCGCCGTAGACCAGGTCGGTGATTTCGTGGGTGACGGGGTCTTCATAGCTTTCCTGAGTCGTCTCCGCGCTCGTCCAATCGGAATGGACATAGGCCGTGTTGGCCGCGGCGGCGGCCATGAGGACGACCTGGGCGGAGTCCGGGAGGGACTCCTGTGAAGCGAGTTGCACGCCCTGATACGCCGCGTCCGGTTGCGCCGAAGCGCTTCCCGCGCCGGGCGACGCCTCCTCCGCCTCTTCCGTCCATCCTTCCAGGCCGAGCGTTTCCAAGAGTTGTTTATACTGCATTTTTTACCCTGATATGGTTATGATTCCATTTTGATTTGCGGCAAAGCCATCCCCCCGGCGTTTTTGCTGTAACCCTCATATGGGCTATGTGGTAAAGTATATTGCAAATTCAAAAATAGTCAAGATGAAAACAACGAATCTTGAAAAAAATCGACTGTTTTTCGGACGTGTGCCGTCCGCGGACGGCGCCCTGTGCAAGGCAATCGGCCGCCGAAACCATATAATTGACACTCGACGCGTTCAAAAATCAAATCCGCTTTGCGATTTATTCGCAGGATTACTTGAATATTGCCGTTTCCGCCGCTATTTTATAACAATTGATTATGTATTTCAACCACCTGGAGAGTCATAAGGATCATGAAAAAGCAAACCGTTCTCAAAGCCGTATTGCTCCTGGCCGTCATCGCCGGGGCGCTCTACGGCGCCAACTACGCCTTCGACCACTGCGGCTGGTTCCGCGGCCTTTTCAACAACGGCAGCGGCGCCGCCGCCGTGCTCGGCAAGGTCGGGCCCGGCGAAGGCATGACCATCGCCATGCGCGAAGAGATGGCCGGGCGGGTCTCGATGTTCATTTTCGCCGCGATCACGATGATCCAGTTCATCGCGCTCTTCATCGCCTCGACCGTGATCGGGCGCATCCGCGACGACCGCGGCGCCTCGATCAAAAGCAAGCTCAAGCAGCTCGAAAACGCCGAAATCTTCCTCGACGTGCCGCTCTACATCGGCCTCTTCGGCACGGTCAGCGCGTTCCTGGTGATGACCTTTTCGCCGACCAGCAGCCGGCTGATCGCCTATTCTTCGACGCTGATCGGGATCATCTTCAGTCTGATCCTCCGGCTGAGCTTGAACTATCCCTTGCGGAGCAAGCTGATCGCGGCCCAGGAAGAGGAGTGACATTGTGAACAGAGCCGTCCTGATCGTTATTTGCGACTTCATCGTTTCGGCGATGCTCTCGATGATTTCGGGGGGCGTCGACGCACCCGAGCACGGGATCAAGGGGGCGGTGCTCGACCAGAGCACCGCAGCCCTGGTCATCAACGAGATGCGTTCGGAACAACTGCGCCTCGAAGCCGCCCGCAAGGCCCTGCTTGACGCTCAATTCGAGCAGGGCTTCTCCGCCTCCCGCGCGGCGGAACTCCGCAACATTTCCAAGCTTCTCGCCGAATCGCAGGCGCGGAGCGAAATCCTTTCGAAGAAGCTTTCCCTCCGCTCCGACAACACCGGCGAGCTTTCGCCCGAAATGCTCCAGAAGGAGCTCGAAAAGGAGATCGCGGGCCGTTACCAGATGAAGCTCCGGCAGGAAGACGCGGCGCGCGAGCTCGCCTATTTGCGCGGACAGAATGAAGCAGTCGCCGAAAAGTACACCGCGCTCCGCGAAAGTGCCGCCGCCCGCCAGGCCGAGCTTGAACAAGCCAGGAAGTCCGTCGCCGAACAGGAAAAAGCTTTGGCCGGGACCAACGCCGAGCTCGGAAAATCGCGCGAGGAACTCGCCGCCCGGCTCGCCGTGCTCGAAAAAACCCGCAAGGAACTCGAAGCGATCGACAAAAAATCGACCCAGCTCGCCGCCAAAGGCCGCGAGTCCGAAGAGGCGCTTTCGTTTACCCGCGGCCGCCTCAGCGCGACCGAGAAGGAGCTCGCCGAATCCCAGAGCCGCTTCGAACGCGCCCAGAAGCTCGCCAACACCCGCGACCTTGAATTGACCGAGGCGAAGCGTCAATTGGACAATCTTCAGACCGTTTTCAAAAAAGCGGTGAGCGATTTATCCAAGGCCAAAACCGAACTCTCCGAAACCAGGACCGCCGCCGAAAAGGCCGAAAAAGATCTTGCCGAGAGCACCAAACTCGCCGAAGTCGCCTCCGCCGAACTCAAATCGGCCCGTGAGCGCCTCACCGACGCCGAGGAAAAATTGCGCAGCGACGTCCTGCAGCGCTATGCCGGTTCGGCGATCAAGCTCAAGCTCCGGCTGAAAGAAAAACGCATGCTGCTGGAAAGCACCACCGATGCCGAATACGTGCTTCCGCTGGTCGAACTCGGCGGCAAAGTCTGCGTGATCGGCGATTTCCTGCTGTTGACCGGCAACGCCCGCGACCGGCGCAACTTCGATCATCTCACCGAACTCGCCTATGCCGCGCTGCCGGTCGAGGGCGACGCCAAAGGGCAGGTCCTCCCCGGCCCGCTCTACGCGCCCCGCAAGGAGTGCCGGGTGGCGATGCTCGAAGTCAAGCCCGAGGGCAGGACGCCGCTCAAGGTGCTGTCGCTTTCGGAGCTCAAGAAGCGCGGGATTCAGGATTTGTATTTGTTCAAGCATTCGGCATTCGGCAAGGAATCGGCGGCGCTCGAAGGGCGTTGCTCGGTCAACTTCACGGCCGGGGATGAATATTTGTACATCCGCAATTCCGCCCGCGGGACCGGAAGCGAGCTCAGGGCCGAGCCGGGCGACTTCGTGCTGACCAAGCAGGGCGATTTCGTCGCGGCGGTGATCGCGGTCGAAAACACCGATTTCGGCCGCCGCCAGGAGGCCCGCTGCGTGATTTTCCCGGACAACTTCAACTGGAACGACGTTTACGCGATGCCGACCGCCAAGTCGCCCGATTCTTCCTATCTCGAAGCCTTTTCCGGCGCCGCGGCGCCGGTGGTCGAAGCCATTCGCAAGCTGGAAAACGAACGAGCCAAAAAGTAAGCTTATGACGCGGGATGAGAGCAACCCGAAAACCGAAGACCATACCCAGATCTTCGGCCCCGCCGAGGGCGAAAGCCTTTCGGATGAGGAGCTGCGGAATCTCCTGCAACTGCCCAGCGGCGACGACATCCTCGACTACGGCAACCTCTCGATGATCGGCATCGGCGGCCTCGGCGCGGTTTTTTCCGCGCAGGAGCCCGGCCTCAACCGCGAAATCGCGCTCAAGGTGCTGCGCCCCGAGTTCCGCAACCGCCAGCGCCACATCGAAAGCTTCATCCGCGAGGCCCGCGCCACCGCCCAGATCGACCACCCCAACATTGTTCCCGTCCACCGGATCGGCATTTTCAAGGACATCGGGGTCTATTTCACGATGAAGCGGATCGAGGGTGAAACCCTCCGCTCCGCGATCCACAAGGTCGCCGACGGCACCGAGGATTACCGGCGGCGCTACAACTTGCGGCGGCGGCTCGAAATCTTCAGCGCGGTCTGCCAGGGCGTCGCCTTTGCCCACAGCAAGGGCGTGATCCACCGCGACCTCAAGCCGGGCAACGTCATGCTCGGGGACTACGGCGAAGTCATGATCATGGACTGGGGTCTCGCCGCCTATTCACGCGACCGCGACCAGTCGACGAACGGCAGAAAAATGGCGCTCGAGCTCATTCCCGGCGCCGAACCGGAAAACGGAGATCCGCCGAACCGGATCAGCGGCACCCCCGCCTACATGTCGCCGGAACAGGCGCGCGGCGAGGAGCTCGACGAACGCAGCGACATTTACAGCCTGGGTGCGATCCTCTATTCGCTCCTGACCCTGGAAAGCGCCCCCTACGACCCCGCCAAGCCGACCGAGGATCTGCTGCAGGAGGTGGTGATCGGGCGGCTGGTCCGGCCCCGGCGCAAAGCGCCCCGGCTCGGCATCCCGCGCGAACTTGAAGCGATCACGTTGAAAGCGATGGCGCGCGACAAGCTGGACCGTTATCAGACCGCGCCCGAGCTGATGCGGGAAGTGCGCAACTACCTTGACCATTATCCGGTTTCGGCGTATTCTCCGAACCCCTTTTACCGGCTGGCGAAATTGTGTGTGCGCCGTCCCCTGATTCCGATGACGCTGCTGGCGGCGCTGCTGTCAGTCGGCGCCGTGTATCTGGTGACGGGGATCATCCACCATATTCAGTCGAGTTCGATGCTGGAGCTTGCTTCGTACAATCTCACGCAGGCGGACGCGTACTACAATCTGGCGCTTCGGACCCATCGCCAGATCCAGCTCAATCCTGATTCGCACGCCAGCGCCCGGCAGCGGAACGAGCTCGCCGCCGATTACATCCGGCAGAGCGCGGAGTTCAACAACTATTGCTCGGCGGTGCTCGAGAGCCTTTCTCTGACGGAGCACCGTGCCTCCCTCGGACGCGAACAGCACGAAAAACTGATGGCGATGCTGGCGGAGGTGCTGGATAAACAGCTCAAATTCTACATCGCGACCGAAAATTACGACGGGCTCCGGACCTTTCTCAAGCGTTTCCAGAATCGCTGGCGCGGGGTTTACAACCAGCTCTGGGAGCGAAATCCGAAGCTGGCGGCGCTGGCCCGCCGGATCGGCAACGACGAAGGCGTCCTGACGGTGACGGGGCCCAAAGAGGCGCGGCTTTTCATCCGCCGCGAGAGTGAAAAAATCAACGGCGCCGAAAACGGCTACTCCTACGAGGAGCTGCCGGCGACCGCGCCGGACCGGCAATTGAAATCGGGAAGTTATCTTGTGAAGGCGCTGTTTCCCGACGAGGATGATATCTATTATCCGGTGGTGCTGCGTCCGGGGGAAGACTTGCCGCTGGAAGTCGAGGAGCCGCGATCTCCGAAGGATTTCGCGGTAGTCCCGGCCGGCAGCTTTTACTCCGGCGAAACCGGCAACGAACGGCTCAACAAAGTCATGCAGCCCGAGTTCTGGATCGGCAAGCATGAAGTGACTTTCGGCGAGTACCTCGAGTTCTGGAAAAACCTGCAGAGCGAATCCGACCGGAAGGCGTATATGGGCAAATACTGCATGCCGGACCGCACCTACATCGACCTCTGGGACCAGAACGGCAAGCTTACGCCGCCTTTGACGCCAGATTTGCCGGTTATCGGCATTCCGGGCGTTGCGGCGGAGGCTTATTGCCGTTATTTGACTTGGAAAAACGGCTTCAACCACCGGCTGCCGACGGCGCGGGAGTGGGAAAAGGCCTGTCGCGGGGTCGACGGGCGGAGTTATCCGTGGGGGAATGAATTTTCGCCGGAACTGGCGCTGCTGACGAATTATCCGGGGAAGGCGCGCTATCCCTTCGGAGCGGCGCCGGGTTCGTTTCCGAATGACCGCTCCTGTTACGGGGTGATGGACATGGCCGGAAACGTCCGGGAATTCGTCCGCAACCGGGGGGAAAAGACGTTGCTTTATCTGGTGATGGGTGGTTCCGTGCGGACGGAGGGCGAAGCGCTGCACGACTATTTGCCGGGGAGTTCCATTTACGGAGAAAACGACATCGGCTTCCGGGTGGTGATCGATCCGCCGGGGAAGAAGGAGAGCTTCGCGGGGGAGGCGGAGGAGTGATGGAGGCGAATGTTTTGAGCAAGGCGCAGCGGTCGCTGCTGCAAAGTTTATATACGCGTCACGGGCGGAAGAAGTCGGACTGCTGTGTTTGCGAGGGGTTGCGCGCGGTGACGGAGTTGACGGCGGCGCGGCCGGACCTGATTGAATTTTCGCTGCGGACGCGGGAGACGCGGGATCAGGCGCCTTCGGGGGCTCCGTGTTATGTGCTGGAGGAGTCCGAATTCGACAAGTTGGCGGGGACGGTGCGGAGCCAGGGGGTGCTGGCGGTGGCGCGGGTACCGGAGCCGTTGGGACATGAGGAGGCGGCGGAGGACCCGTTTGTGCTGGCGTTGGACCGGGTGGGGGATCCGGGAAATTTCGGGACGATCTGCCGGACGGCGCGGGCGGCGGGGCTGCATGAATTGTGGTTGACGGCGGGGTCGGTGGATCCGTTCGGGGATAAGGCGATCCGTTCGGCGCTGGGGGCGCAGTTTGCGATGAAGTTGCGTTATTTCGCGGATTTGGCGGAGATGCGGTCAGTGGGAGAAAAGCTGGGGTTGGGGAAGGTTTATCTGACGGATCCTCATGAGGGGGAGAGTTGTTTCAAGTGCCCGGGGCTTTTTGACCGGACGATATTGGTGATCGGGTGCGAGAGTACGGGGGTGGGGGAGTTGCGGGGGGCGGGCCGGGCGATGATTCCGATGCCGGGCGGGTTCGAGTCGCTGAACGCGGCGCAGGCCGCGACGATATTCCTCTTCGAACACGTCCGCCGCACCCAAAAATAAAAAAAATAAATAAAAAAGCGCGAAGCGCAAAAAAAGAACCCCGCTCTCCGTCGTACGGAGGCGCGGTCCAGCGGCGAAACGCTGGTCGCTCGCCTCGGGCGAGCGAAGCTAAGCAAGCGTCAGCGTAGCGCTCCCCCCAACGTCGGCGGAGCCGACTCCACTCTGCGAAAGCGAGGTCGGCAGCCACGACGCAGTCGGCGAACGACATCGAGCGAAGCAGGCCGAACGTCGGCCTCGGGATAGCGGGCCGGTCGCTGGCGCTCTCTCGGCCCGGAGGACAAGAACGACACGCGGGCACGTCTTTTTGCGTCCTTTGAGCCCTTGCCGCCTTTTCGGGGGTACTGCGGGAGCAATTCTTCAAAAAATCTCCGCCCACTCCTTGACCCTGTTCCAATCCGGCGGTATTTTGATACCATATCCGATTCATCACCCCAACCCGGAGACCGGCGATGAAACTCAAACGGTTCTTGCGTTACCAGGAGTTCAAATGGGTGTATTGGCTTGCGCTCATATTTGTCCTGTCGATCCTCTGGAGCATACTCTGGAGCAGCCGCGTGACCATCGGCTGGTGGCAACACTTCCACGGGACGGTGAGTGACGCCGTATTCTTCCGCTGGGAGGAGTTCTTCGCGTTGAATTCGCACGGCAACACCACGGTGGCGCATCTCGGCTTCCTCCTGACCATCGGCTTCGGAGTCGCGCTGCAATTCGTTCCCGGGTTGGCCGAAAAAGCGAAGTGGAGCTCATTCGTCATCGTGGCGCTGGCCGCCTTCATGCTGCTGCCGTGTTTGTGCCATCCCCGCGAAAAGACCCGGCGAATGCTCTGCCAGTCGAAAATGAAAGCGCTCGGCCACGCGCTCAACACCTACGCCGCGGAGTATGGTGAATTCCCGCCCGCTCTCGGTGTGACCATGCCGGACGGCAAGCTTTTCTGGGAGGCCGACCGCTGGTTCGACCCGGCGGAGACAACTTATCACGGCGCGGGCAAAAAGCCGTCGGACGGAATTTTCCTGCTCGTCGAAGACGGATACCGCACCCACGCCGGGGACCTCCGGCACCGGCTGATGTCGGACGGCGCGGTATCGGCCGTTCATCTTTGGGAAAACGGAAACGGTGGCGGCGATGCCAGATGAATTTATCCGCGACTGCGGCCTTGCCGAAGGCTCTCCCGAGGCGGAGATTGCGTTGAAGATCCGCAAGGTCTTCGCCGAGCAGTTTTCCCATCCCGAAAACGAAATCACCGCCGATATGACCGGCGGCGAACTGATTGCGCCCTGGAAGCCGAAGCATTGGTGGGAGGACGGCCCCGATTACATTGAGCTGGTGATGGCACTTGAGGAGGCGTTCGGGCTGGATATTCCGGACGAGGTGGCGGAGAAGCTTTTCTTTCCCGCTTACCACTTGAAATATACAGTCAGGGACTTTGTGACGAACTACCTCGAGCGTCTCTCCCGGCTCGATGAGAAACCATGTCAATTCCCGGTTTTCCGTTTCTTTCCGGGCGGCAGCCGTTTCGAGTGGCTGGTCGCGCTCTCGCTGATGACTGCGGGAATCCTGGCGATTGCGGGCGTGGTCTGCGGCATGTATCCGTGGCCGGCGATCATTCCCGCCGGACTCGCGCTGCTGTTTCCTCTCTACACGCTGAAGCGGACTACGGTTGTCTGCGACCGTTTCAACGGTGAAATCCGGCAGGGAAAGCGCAAACTGGATCTCTCGCTTTACCGGGCGGTCAGGCCCCTCGGCGAGTATGTCAATTTTGAAAGCATCGACTATTGGGGGTGTACTTCCCTTGAATTTCTCCGCGAAAAGACCGCCGCCAAGCGGGCCGGGCAAATCGCTGTGCTTTTCAACTTGCCGCTGGAGCCTTTTTCCGATCCTTCCTCGACACTCTACCGCGCCCACAATCCGGCGGATTGGGGCATCGAAGCACGCCCGTTTTTTCGGGCGGTCGCAGCGGTTTGCACGCAGGCGCGCGAGGCGGGACATGCCGCTCAGGTTTTGGAGCTGGAGGACCGGCTGCGGAAGAGCTGTCGTCTCGCGGACTCGCGGCGATACGTGGCGGAGTTCCAGCGGCGGCGGCCGGAGTCCACACCTCTCGAGGCGCTTCTGGTCGCACAATTGCAGAAACTCCTGCGCGAGGCCGCGTTGATGGCAACACCCAAAAATCCCGGCTTCGCCCGGCAGCTCCGGGAAATCTCCGCCGGGCTCGGGCGGGAAGCATCCGGCGAGCTCCTGTCGCTCGCCGGTCAGGCGACGGGCGGCGGGATGGGGTCCTTCTCCGACTACTCTTTTGCCGAACGTGAAACGCCAAAGCAATGGGACCTGGTCAAAGAAATCAGCAATACCATCGATGAAATCAGGCTTGGCCGGGAAACAGCGGAGACCGAGTCATGAAGGGGTGGATCATCATAATTGCGGCGGTGCTTCTGCTGGCGCTACTGATCTGGCGGATTAAAGTCGCCAATTCAAAGCTGACCAAAAACGACGGCGAGCTCTCGAAAATCGATGATTTTTTCTTCTGGTTTTATTTCTGTGGGATCCTTATGCTGGGGGTGCTGGCTTGGGCTCCATTGACTGTCGCCGACAAAATCGGGGCACGGAACGACAGAAAACGCCGCGCCGCCTCCCGCTGGCAGTTTCCAGTCGGCGACGCGGAGTTCCTGCGGGGCTGCGGCATCGCGGCGGGGTCGGATGAAGCCGGCATGGCGCTGGAAATCCGCCGGAAATTGGCGGGAGAAATCGCCGGATGGACCCGCGAACGCACCTTTGCGCCGGAGGATATCGCGCCGGACATGAAGTGCCGGGAACTCCTGCGGGGAAGCAGTCCGCACATCTGGCTTCGGGATGGCGTCGACTCCATCGGTTTCGAGGCGGTGCGTGCGGCCACCCGCAGTCGACCGTTGCCGCCGGAAGCGCTCGAAAAGATGGCGGTATTGGAGGACCGGCGTGGAATGACGGTTGATCGGCTCTTTCGCAACTACCTCGATGTCATACGGCAATATCGGGGGGGAGAAGAAAACCAATGAGCAAACGATTCAGCCGGAAGGAGTTCGTCGCCGGGCTCAGTTTCAACCTTTACCCGTGGCGCGTCACGCTCGGCGTGGCCGGGAAACTCGTGCTGCTGGCGGCCTTGCTGTGGATTTTTCCGGTGGAGCAATACGGGCTGGGGCGGGAGAATAGGAAATGGTACCTTCTTGGTTTCTCGGTTTTTGCATTCTGGCTCGGCTGGGATTTGCTGAAAAAAAGGACCTCCACCCCGTTCGGCATCTGCCCGAACTGCGGGAAAAGAATTTTCATTTTTCTCGGTCCGGTGAAGGCGGGGAAACCGGGCGGCAGCGCTTGGAATTTTAGTCTGCTGCCGAGCGGCGCCGTCGGGTATTTTGACGGGACGTGTCCGCATTGCGAAGAGTGTGTATGGGAAGACGGCCCGGAGGATGAGCCGGCCGCGGCCAGGGCGCTGATGGAAAAGCAGGATCTTCTTCACAAAAAATTGTCGGCGAGAGAAATCCTGCTCTTTATCATGTTGCTGATGTCTCCTGTATTGGTTTTTGTTCCATTTCCCCTTGCGCGGGAACTCTTTATCTATTTCAAGGTTCCGAATTACTCCGCAGTCGTATTTTTGATGGTGCTGTTGGTGGCGGGGGGGCGTTTGATCACCGGAATCTTCGTCCGTTGCTTCGATTTTCCGCGCTGCCCCGCCTGCGGGGAAAAGCTGCTTGAAACTGATATTGAGACGAGAACGGGGCGTTGCCACTGCTGCGGTGAATCCATCCTTGATATGGAAACACAAAAGTAAAAAAAACAAAAAGCGCGAAGCTCCAGCCCCGTGTCGCCTCGGGAGCCGGTCGGGCGCTGCCGTATTTTGACGCACGGGGTAATAGGAAGCGCTGGTGTATTTGCCACAATTTCGGAGATTTTATTCGGCGTATCTTGAAAACGGCTTGAATTTGAGGTATTTTTATAGAAAAACAAGGAACGTGAAATGATGTTGGGGGTTCCGGATATGTGGTACTGCCGACTTTACGGTAAGGGCTTTTCAA
>JAVBUI010000049.1:0-4582 GCA_031555495.1 Victivallaceae bacterium
AGTTTGAGATCATCCATCTCAAGACCAGCCGGAAGCTTCAGCGGCGTTATCATTTCGCCTTGATCCGGCTCATTGCTCGCAATTTCGAAGAGGGGAAGGGGGGTACCTCCGAGGCGGAAATCGTCTCCCGGCTCCATTTGAGCTCCTATCAGGTCCGAATGCTCCTCAATGAACTGCTCGAGTGCAAAATCCTCGCCGCCAGCGGCGGCGAAGACGGCGACGCGGTCTATCTGCCCGCCCTGCCTCCGGCTCAATTGACGCCGTTTCAGGTCTTCCGGATCCTCGACGCCGCCGGCGACGACATCGGCGACGACCACATGGATGTCATGCTTGCCAATATCGACGCTCATTGCCAAGAGATCGCCGCCGCCGCCGAAAACAGCGGCGGCAACCGCCCGCTTAAGGATTTGTGATCGACCGGATCTTCAGCGCGGCGTAGCCCGCCAAGCCGTTTTCGACCATGAAGCCCGCACCGCCGGAAGCGAATGCGCCGTCGGCCGCCCTGAGCACCTCCCGGCCCTCGAGCCGTACCGTGATTTCCGCACCGGATACGGCGACCTCAAGCGGATAACGCCGGTCGTTTTCGGCGGCGAAGGGAATCGACGCGAGGACGGTTTCGCCGTAATGATTCCGAATGATTTGAAGCTCGCTCCGGGTTATCGCGACGGCGTAGTAGCGGCAGAGGCCCTGGTAGCGGACGACGACTCCGGCGCGGTCGGCGGCGTGGATTTTGAAGTCGCACGCGAGCCGGTAATCGCGCCAGTCTAGCGTGCCGGTGACGGCGACGCCGACGCCCCGGTTTTTGCCCAGGTGGGCGATCGGAGCGGGATCGTCGGAAAATTCTCCTCGGATGACGTCGAGGTCGTTGATCCACCCCTCTCCCGGCAGCGTTGCGCCGAAGTCGAGTGAAAATTCCGGCGTGAAATCAACTTTGGTCAAAGTCAACTCCGTCCCCGCCCCGGCGAAGAAGCCGAAGCTGCGGATCGGCTCCGCGCCGGTGTCGGGAAGTCGCCATTCCATTTGACCCGCCGCCGCGTCGATTGCGCTGGAGCGGAAGTTTCGGGTCGCAGTGGCGATGAACATGCCGATTTTGCCCTTGCCCGCGAATTCCGCCTTCATCCGGTAACCGGAAACGAGGCGCGGCGTGCCGAGGAAATGGTAGCCCCCGGTGCTGCCGGGGGCGTAGCTGACCGGCGTTTCGAATTCACCCGTCGCCGCGGCGGAGACACGCAAACCGCGTCCGTCGGGATTGGCGAGGCGGAGCGCGGCCGACTGATAGCCGTGGACCGCGCCCGGCTGGGCGAAGTCGTGCCACGATCCGGCGGCAGGGACTGTTTCGCCTGCGATTTTGCGGCCGACCCGGGCGAGTTTCCGTGCTTCGGTCCAGACGTCGCTGACGGAATAGGTTCCTTCGGCGGAGGGGATTACGATCCGGTCGGCGAAAGGCGTGCGGAAGTCGTAGCGGTCCGTGAGGTGTGCGAGACCGACCGCGAGCGCGACGACGCAGCCGACGTTGGCGGCGTTGCAGTCGGTGTCCCAGCCGATGCTGTTGATGATTTTCTGGGATTCGAAAAAATCATCTCCGGCGTAACTCCAGGCCATCACCATCGCCGCATGATTGGGAATCACATGGCAGTTGCCGCCGTAGAGCCGGTAGCCGTAATGCTCGTCGATGCGCTCAAAGGTCTTGTTCCAGTCGCCGTCTTCGCGCGCCCATTGCCGGACGTCACGGTGGACGCGGGCGATCAGTGAATCGGGGGGGATGAAATCCATGGCGCGGTCGAGGAGTTTCTCGATGCTTTTTTCGACGAAGGCGAGACTGGTCATCACCGCCACCACCACCGCGGCGTGGACCGCTTCTCCGTCGTGGGAGACTTCGCCCGCCATCCGGGCCAGGCGCGCGGCGAGTTCCGGGTTGCCGGGAGCGGCCAGGCCGAAGCCCTCGATGAAGATCTGGGCGCCGATCTGTTCGGCGACGGCTTTGCCGTTGAGCGCGATGGAGCCGGATTCGGGGGCGGAGAAGCCTTGCTTGAGGCGCAGATAAGCGGTGTGCTCGGTCGAGAGCGACATGCCGCCCCACCAGAGGATGGTTTTGTTTTCGATCAGGTAATTGAGCCAGGTTTTGCCGAAAAACTCGGGCGGGGTATCGGCGTAGAGCCCCGAATCCTCGAGCGCCCGAACGAAGGTCAGCGTTCCGGAAATATCGTCGTCGGAAACGACCAGCGGGACCTTCAATTCATCGGCGACGTAGCGGTCGACGAGGCCGACTTTGGCCGCGATGTCGGCCTTTGACCACCCCTCGACCGGGCGTCCGAGGTAGACGCCGATTACTTTGCCGAGCAGAGCGGCGTAGACTTGTTTCTCATAATCCGGAAGCATTTGTTTCTCCTGAAAAAGACCGGATGGAATTCCATTGAGGAGAATTCCATCCGGCGGGTTGATGTTTTTTTACTTCAGCGGGGCTTTTTCGGTCAGCGCCAGCCAGTAGACGATGAACATCCTTTCGTGCTGCTGCTGCCGCGTCAGTTGGTCGGACGGGGTTTTCAGCAGGGTCTTGAGTCTTGTTTTGAGGTTTGCCATTTCGGTGAAAGCGTCATTGGCGACGACTTTTTTGAGTTCGGCGCGGAGGTCGGCGGTTACTTTTTCGGAGAGGGCAGCGGCGAGGTCGGGATCGGTGGCCATGCCTTTGCGGGCGAGCACGTCGTCGATGCTTTTGAGGATCGATTCTTCCAGCGGCGTGACCTTTTCACGGTCGAGGCGGTTGAACATCGAGTCGATGGTGTCGGTGATGACCGTCTGAAGCATTCGGGTCGCCGCCGGGATCAAGTCGAGCGCCGACTGGACGGTCTGCGAAGCGATTTCACGGGCGGCGGGCTGCATCATTTCCCGGGCGTCGCTGCGGATTGAGGGCAGCGACTCCCTGACCGAGGTATTGATCATCACGGCGATGTTCTTCGGCGTGATTTCAGCTTCGAGCCGGGCGGCGAGCCAGGTGGTATAGGCGCCGACGATGATGATCAGGAGTGCATAGACGATCACGGTGCGGCGCAGCGCGGCGATGTGGTATTTCTCTTCCTGGCTGATCCGGCAGAGGATGGTTTCGAGTTTTTCGAGGTTCTGGGTTTTCATTTTGACGGCATCCTTTCCTGCGATGCGGCGAGAGCCTGTGCTTTGGCGGGATTGAGCTGGCAGATCCAGAGCTCGAGGAAGGTTTCAAGGAGTTTGGCTTCGATTTCACCTGCTTCGGTTTTGCCGAGCGCGGCGTATTCCGGAGTGTGCTTGAATTCCTGGATCTGGGCGTCGAGGCCGGCGAGGCTCTCGATGGCGCTGTTGAGCTCGGCTTCCAGCATCGAAGTCATGTCTTCCATGAACCGGGCGTTGACTCTGTCCAGCGCTTTGGTGATCGAATCGAGGTCTTTGGGGTCGTGTTTGGCAATGACCTTCGCTTCAAGCTCTTTGAGCCTCTGGCCGATCCGGCGCAGGACCTGGTCGCGGACGCTGGTTTTGACGAATTTCTTCAGTTCCTCGGCCGAGTCGAGGCCCCGGGCGCGAAACGCGGGCAGTTCACGCTGGAACGCCTCAGCCATTTCGGTCTTGAGCGCGGGAATCATCATTGTTCTGAGGTCGTCGATCAGCCCTGTGAATTCGGGGGAATCGGTGACGATGTGGGAATTTTTTGCCAGGTCGGCGGCAAGCTCTTTGCCGTCGAATCCCCTGCCGATCCGCAGGAGATTGCCGATCAGGAGGGCGAAGAGGGCGATGATGACCGCGACGCCGAGCAAAGAGGCGAACGTCTGGCGTTTGCGCATTGCCCGGATGTTGTCGAGTTGAGTGGTGAGCATTTCGATCTGCCGATCGAAGGAGGGGGGTGTTTTACCGTCTTTTGAGGCGGAGTCGGCATTTTCTTTCATTTGTCATTGGACTCCCTGGGAAAATTGTTTTTCGTTCGGACACCAACGGCTGGCCGTACTTGCAATGCGGCCTGGTAGAATATAAGCTTGAAACCGCAAATAAACAAATCGGAGCAATGAGGAAATGAAAAAAAGTTAATCGGATTTCGGCGTGTGCTCCGTTTTCGCCTCGACCGAGCGCCGGTAGTAGTCGTCCCAGAGCTCGATGCCGAATTCGGCGATCATTTGGGCGCTGGAAACTTCCGGCGTCCGGCTGGTGACCAGAACCGCGCCGACGTTGCCCGGATCGAAGATTTCGACCTTTTCTCCGTATTTTTTCTTGAGTTCCCGGAGCTTCCCCCAGTTTTCATCAAGGTGGACGACCTGATAGTCAAGGTTGATCCTGGTGACGACGGAGTCGAAGTAGTTGGTGGAGCGGGCGACCTTTTCGCCGAGCGGATTGAGGACCGCATTTTCATTGTTGATGATCGAAGAGACGAAGTAGGAGCGGCAGCGGTAGGCCCAGATTCCCTGCATCAACCCGCCGTGATAGGCGGAGCCGAAAACCAGCAAATCGGGCTTGAGCGGAATATATTGCTCCAGCAACTCATTGAAATTGAGGTCGAAGCAGATCAGGAACCCCACCCGCCCGAAATCGGTCTGGAAGACCACCGGCTCGCGCCCGGGGCGTG
>JAVBUI010000337.1:0-3793 GCA_031555495.1 Victivallaceae bacterium
GGCCGCCGCGTCGCGCGGCGGAGGCGGAGGAGCTCCCGGCGGCGGCATGCGCCAGCAGCAGGCTCCTTCTCCCGAAGTATTGAAACTCTATCAGGAGAAGGCAAAACTCCTGCAGCAGAAATTCGCCGAAGCGGAGAAGGAATACAAGGCCAACGCCTTGCCTCTGGAAGAGTACCTCAAAACCAGTCTTCAGCGCGACGAAGCGCAGCTCGCCGCCTGGCGCCGCGAGCTTGGCGTGATGAACCGCTCCGTCGCCGGAGGCCCCGCCGAGCTGGTGGTCCGGGTCAAGGCCCTTACCGCTCTGGCCGATGAGCTCGAAAAAGAGCACAAAGCAGGCAAGCGAGCGCTGAAGGAGCTGCTTGAAGCCAGGTCCGAGCTGGTCCAGGCCCAAATCCGCCTGGCGGAACTTGCGGCCCGGCTCCGCGACAATCAAAGCTGGACCAAGTCCGCCGAAGAGGCCAAGAATCTGCCTTACCCGCTTCAGGAGGAGGCTCTGAAGTCGCTCCTTGTCTCGGAACAACCGGGCGTGCCGGGGTCCGCGTACTGACTAAAACCGGCCGAAGGAAATCCTCCGGCCGGTCTTTTTTTAAAGGTTGAATCGATGGAAATCAGACAGATCACCGAGCCTGCCGGTTTGCGGGTCATCCGCGACGTCGCCGACCGGGTCTGGCCGGAGACGTTTGCCGAAATCCTTTCGCCGGAACAAATCGTCTACATGATGGAGATGATGTACGCACCGGAGGTGCTTGCCGCCGAACTCGAACGCGGATACGTTTTTGAGGTGCTCTACCTCGAGGGCGAGCCCGCCGGATACGCCATATATGCGAGGTGCGAAGACAAGCCGGACACGGCCAAGCTCCACAAGATTTATCTGCTGGGCGAGCATCAGGGACGCGGCCTGGGCACACTGCTTCTCAAGCACGTTATCGACCGTTGCGCCGACGAGGGTTACCGGGCGCTGCGGCTCAACGTCAACAAATATAATCACAAGGCGCAAAAGGCCTATTTGCGCAACGGTTTCACCATCGCCGACGCGGTCAAAATCGACATCGGCAACGGTTTTGTCATGGACGATTATGTGATGGAAAAGGTGCTTTAGAACCCTTTCCAGCCGCCGAAGAGCGCCTTCCAGGCTTTTGCCGCTTCGGCCGCAAGCTCCGGAGAAATGTGCGCGTCGAAGGGAAAGCGCCTGCTTTGCGCCGCACGTTCGGTAAACGCGGCGGCGACGGCGGCGATCCGGGCGATGACTTCGCAGGAGACATGTTCGAGATCGTCGTCGGCCCGGTGGTGGAAGAAACGCCCGGTCGCGCAATTCTCCCTTCCCGCCCACAATGCCGGAACCCCGGCGGCGACAAAGGGGAAATGGTCGCCGTAGGGTGAAAGCCCGGTCGTGACCTTGGCTAAATAATCGTACTCCTTCGCCACTTTCTCCAGCAGCCGCCCCGTCCGCGATCCGGCATGGAGCGCGATGGTGTTCCAGCCGAGGAAGCTCCCGGCCGAATCGATGTTGAACATGAATCCCCCTGCCCTCGCCAGCTCTTTGCGGTGACGCCTGACGTAAACCGCGCTGCCGACCGAGAGTTGCTCCTCCGCGCCGAAGGCGATCAACCGGATCGTCCGCCGGGGGTTCGAACCCGCCAGGAGCCGCGCAATTTCCAGCATCGCCGCCACTCCTGAGCCGTTGTCGTCGGCTCCGGCTGAGCCCGCCTGGGTGTCGTG
This sequence comes from Victivallaceae bacterium, assembly GCA_031555495.1. GTDB lineage: Bacteria > Verrucomicrobiota > Lentisphaeria > Victivallales > Victivallaceae > JAVBUI01. Next base: position 1,720 of record JAVBUI010000337.1, read on the forward strand.
GTGGCTCCCGATATAAAGCACCGGCTCATCGGGATGCGTTCCCGGAATTTCACCGATCACGTTCTGCGACTCGGCGGGAACGGCGTCGCCCTTGATTTTGAGCCGCGCCTTTTTCGCCCCGCCGACGCAGAGCTTCCAGAGCGTCTGGTACGGTACATTGACGGTCGGAATCGCGCCGTAATGCGCCACGTAGGCGGGAAAAAGCCCATCCGCCATCGGTGCATCCGCCGGGTAACGAATGTCGGTCATCATCAGGAAACGCGGTTTGGCCGCCAGCAGCCGCTCGTAGTCGCGCGGGTTCTCGATGTGCGTCCCCAGCAGCAGGACCGCCTTATCTTTGAGGTAGGCAAGGTCGCGCCGCTGAAAATCGGTTTCGGGGGCGAATACGGCCAAGTCGCCTTCGAGCATCCGCCCGCCGGTCCCCGGTGCCGAACCGAAGAGCGAAGACGGCACGGGGTGCCAGTAATCCCCCGCGAATATCTCAAGTTCCTCCGATTCGACGCAGCGGCTGCGTACCGGAAAGGGCTCGATCCGGCTCTCCAATCCAAGCAAGGCGAAACGGTCGGCGATGAACTCGGCCGCCTGCCGCTCCCCGGCGGAACCGGCCAGGCGGACGCCGATGTTCTGCGTAAGGTAGCCCAAATCGGCTTCAATCCGGGCGGAAGAAACTAAGCTCATCATGATTATATTTCTCCTTCAATGAAAAATCCCGCCGGATGGCGGGATTTTAAGTTTTGTTACTTTTTGACGATGTAATCGACCTGGGTCGGCTTGACCGGATCGGGCATCAGCGTCGAATAATCCGGCAGCGGCTTGACGCCGCCCGCCGCCCCCGGCTCGAGCGTGTATTTGCCCGCCGCGCCGGTGAAGAAGAGCGTTCCGGCTTTGGCGTCGACTTCTCCGAAACCGACCGCCTTGCCGTCGAGTCTGACCGTCCATTTGCCGGAAGCAAGGTCGGAAACCAGGACCTGGCCCGCCGCCGGGAACGACACGGCCGCGCTGCGGACTTTGCCGTCGCGGCTGAAGTTGACCGCTTTGCCGTTGAAGCTGACGGTGTAACCGGCGCCATCGCTGTCGAGCTTGGCCGGCAGCGCCTCAACTTTTCCTGAGGTGACCTGAAGGAGATTGATGAAGGTCGCCTCGGCTTCGGTCTTTTTGGGACTGATCACCGTCCGCGAGCCATCAACCTCCGGCATCGAGTCCTTGTCCGCCTTGAAAGGGGCCTCGTACTGCTTACCGAAGACGTTGAAGGTCTCGTCGGCGACCGCGGTGGTCGATTCAAGATCGGCGGAGGCGGGAAACAGTGTATTGAGGGTGATTTTGCCCTCGCCGTTGAGCGTTTTGGCGACGAGTTTTCCCGGCGCGGCGACTTCCTGGCGGCCGAAGGTGTTGAGCGGCCAGTACTTCTTCATTTTGGCGTCGGCGGTCTTCATGCGGTCGAAGACCAGCAGCGAAGCCGGGCGCTCGGGATCGTTCTGGTTGAGCACGTAGAAGGAACGGACGTATTCGACCATCTTGCCCTTGGAGTAAGCCGGAGCGAGGTCGACCTTGAAGTAGCTGTAGAAGGGCCGCTGCTTCGACGGGCCGAAGTCATGCGCCAGCATCCGGCCGTTGCGGGTCCTCTCCATCTCGGCGAGGCTGTTGGGTGAATAACCGTGATAAACCTGCCCGCCGTCGTCTTTGGCGTTGGCGGGATCGCGCGCCAGCATCACGTTGTGCGACGGGGATTTCTTGTTGAAATTCATGTCGTAAGGCGTGCCGTAGTAACGGTAGGTCCCGAGGTCCGCCGCCAGCATGCCGCGAAAATAGATCTGGAAATCACCCGCATTGAGGTGCTGGTGATTGTACGACTGGAACCCGCCGCCGGTAAGGTAGAAGATCGCGTCGTTGGCCTTGTCGCCGAAGTCGAAGCCGGTGCGCGCCACCATCGCAGGGTAAGCGCCGCCCATGTAGAGGGTCAGCGGCAGCGAACTGCGGTCGGGCTGGGCTTTAGTCTCCGGATTGTTGAGCAGCAAAAAGAGCATCGGCTGGGCTGGTCCCCACGCCGCTGTCTGGCGCTGGTAATCTCCTTTTA
>JAVBUI010000379.1:0-3121 GCA_031555495.1 Victivallaceae bacterium
CGATGGTCGAAACCGGCGCGTAGCCGGGCACGAAACGGGATTTGCCGTCGCAGCTCAGTACCGCCGCGTCGTCGATGAGTTCGCGTCCATACAGTCTGCGATAGCCTTGGATGGTCATTTCGCAAGCTGTACCGCCGGGGAAGAGATAGCCTTTGGTCCGGTCCGCCGGCAAGGCGGGGTCGGGATGATTGTCGGCCAGCTCAATGATTTCGGTTTGTTTCCAGAGTTCGCGGAAGAGGGAGGTCAACCGTTTGCCGTAACCGAAGCGGTTGGCGAAAACCGCGACCGTTTCGACCCCGCGCCGCTGGAAAAACTCCGCCGCGAGTTCGGCCGCGCCGAAGGGATCGATGCCGACGCAGGAGAGCATGCCGTCGTTCATTTCCCCCATCGAAATCCCCACCGCCGGGATTCCGGGCGGGTATTCGACGCCGCGCCAGTCAAAGGTGCCGAAGAACGCGATCGCGTCGGCTCCGGCGAGTTCCCCGGCGGGAATGACCAGCCGGTCCGAGCGTTTGTAAAATGGCTGAAAGTGGATGTCGACCCGGCAATTGTGTTTTTCGGCCTCCTCCTGGAAACCGCGCAGCGCGTGCGAGGAATAGGTCCGATTGGGATCGAGACAGCCGGGGGATTCGATGAAAATCGCGATCCGGTGAGCCGGTGTAGCTGCTGCGTTGTGTCCGTTCCGGACGTAAACCCCGTCGCTGCGGCGGATTTCGACCAATCCGGCCTCCGCCAGCTCGAGCATCGCCTTGCGCGCACCCGCCAGCGACAACGCGAATTTCTCGGCGAACACCCGCAGCGTCGGCAATTTGTCGCCGCTGCGGTAATTGCCGCACGCCACCGCCGTCTTCACATGCTCGATCAGCCGTCTGCCGTTCCCGCTGGGCATAAAGCACCTCCGAGATTGTTTACTTTTTGTTTTTCTTAAAACAATTATAATACAAGTCAAATGGAAAAGCAAGGGCGCATCGGGAAAAAATCAAAAAAAAACTCCGGACGGCAACGGATCACCGCGCCGCCCGAAGGCTTGTACTTCTTTATGTACTTTGCGTACTGATTGTGTTTCAGCGCATTTCGGTCAGGGCTTTTTCCACGCCCGGTTTGCAGATGAGGTTGAGCGGGATCAGTTTGATCGAGGGGTCGCTATCGGTGACGAAGACGCCTTCGAGGAGCAAGGTGCCGTCTTCGAGGGGGGTGATTTTGACTTTGGCGCCGAAGCCGTCTGCGATGTCGATCTGGCCGTCGCGGTCGTGGAGGGTAACCCGGGGGCCGGTGCCGTAGGGTTTTTCCAGCGTGATGCGGTGTAGCTTGCCGGCTTTGGCGCCGGGGATGTTGAAGGTGATCTCGTTCCTGTTGGTCGGAGAATCCAACTGCTGCTTGACGGCGACCAGGTAGGTCCCGTCCGATTCCGGGGTGACTTTGACCGAATAGGCGACGCGTTCGTACTTCGGCGTTTCTCCGGTGTGGGCGCAGCCGCCCGGAAGCAGAGCGGCGGCGGCAAGCAGCGGCAACAGGAACTTTTTCATTTAGTCTCCTCTTCGAGCGTCAAGATTGCAATTTCCGGCGGACAGAAAAAACGGACGCGGATAATCGAGGTGCCGAGTCCGTGGGTGATGAAAAGTTGTCTGTCGCCGGTTCGATGGTATTGCGCGGAATATTTGCGGCCGTATTGCGACGGCAGCAGCAGGGCCCCGATCCACGGCAGCCGTACCTGGCCGCCGTGGGTGTGGCCGGAGAGCATCAGGGGATAGGGCAACGCAAGTTCTTCAAAATAATCCGGAGAATGCGACAGTGCGATCACCGGAGCGCCGTCCGGAGGGGGAAGATTGTCGAGCTTCAGGGTGTCGTGCCGCGTCATCCGGTCTGGCAGGCCGAGGAGAATGATTTTGGCGTTGCCGGCCGAAAGCTCGGCACTTTCATTTTCGAGCACTTTGACGCCGGTCTTCTCCAGCGCTTCGCGCACCGCCGGGCCGTCGATCCAATGATCGTGGTTGCCGAGGATGGCGTAAACGCCGTATTTCGAGCGCAGGGATTGGAGCAAGCCGGCCACGACGGCGGGATCGGCGTTGTCTTTGTTCCGGTCGAAACGTTCGCCCATGAAGTCGCCGAGGAGCAGGACCAGGTCGGGATTTTCCCGGTTGGTGAGTTCGACGATCCGGCGCGTCCTTGCCAGCTCCGCCGGGGTATTGCGCTGATGCAGATCGGCGAGCACCGCTACCTTGAATCCGTTGAGTTCCCGCGGCCAGTTCCGCAGCGCGATCCTGCGGTGTGTGACGACGACCCGCGACGGCTCATAGCAAAACGCATATAAATAGATCAATATCCCCGCCGCCGCGATTGCCGCCGGAATGATGATCCATTTGAAGCGTTTTATTTTCACGCGATTGTTTTTCCGGGTAAAAAATGCGGCGGTCCCGCTTCCGCCGGGGCGCCGCCGCATTTCAGCTCATACACTTTTAGAAGAGGCTCGTCGGCGACGGATTGAAGTGCTCGTAATTCTTTTTGGCGAATTTCTGGAGCCCGGCCGCGGTCACCTGGTTGAAGGGGAACTTGATGATCACCCAGGTCGCCTCTTCGTTGGCCAGGGGCTGGGGGATGAAAGCGCCTTCGTAATATTTGTCGATCATCATCGCCACCTTGCGGTCGCGGAACTCGAGCGCCATCATGGTCCAGATCCGGACGCCGCGGTCGTCAAGCTGGATCGCCAGGTCGTAGGTGTCCGGTTGGTCGGCGCGCGGCAGCAACTTGATGTCCTTGATGTTTTTGGAACTGAAGAACTGGTTGGTGTTGATCCAGACTTTTTTGCCGTCGAAGGTCGAGATTTCCGCCTCGAGGTCGCCGGCGCGCGGATAGTCGACGATCTGGAAGAGCGTCATCACGTACTTGGGCTTGTATTCTTCTCCCCAGGTGGATTTGCTTGCTTCGGGGCTGGTCGCCTCTTTCCAGGCTTCACTGAACGCTTCGCAGCCGGTGACGCAGAACAGCAACAGCGCGGCGGCCGCCGTCATGAACATTGAACGAAAAAACATTTCGAGGGTCCTCCATACATATCGGTTGCAGTAATATAAACCTTTCAGGCAAAATAGCAAATTCCTTTGGAAAAAAACACTCCACGATGTAT
>JAVBUI010000329.1:0-5796 GCA_031555495.1 Victivallaceae bacterium
AGCGAACCGGCGGCGGCGGGGTTGTTCTGCGAGGAAATTTTGCCGATGATCATTTCAGGCGTTAGGTTGAGCGCCGACATTTTCACCGGATCGAGCCAGATCCGCATCGAATAATTGCGCTCGCCGAGGATTTCGACGTACCCCATCCCCGGCAGCCGGGCGAAAGCATCCTTGACGTTCATCCGGACGTAATTCGCCAGCTCCAGCTGCGAAAGGACTTTTCCGTCGGTCCGGAAGACATAAACCCCGACCATATCGGTCGATTGCTTCTTGGTCACCACGCCGATCTGCTTGACCGTATCCGGCAGCTGGGCTTCGGCGCGCTGGACCGCGTTCTGGACGTTGACCTGGGCGATGTCGGAATTGCTGCCGGGCTTGAAGGTCAGCGTCAAGGCGTAATTGCCGTTGTTGTCGCTTTCGGACTTGAAGTAAAGCAGATTTTCGATCCCGTTGACCTGCTCCTCGATCACACTGGCGACGGTTTCGGAGATCACCAGCGAGGTCGCGCCGGGATACATGGCCGTGACTTTAACCGTCGGCGGGGCGATTTCCGGGTATTCGGCGATGGGGAGATTCCAAAGGCAGATCGCGCCGACCAGCACGGTCACGATTGAAATGACAAAAGCAAATTTGGGGCGGTCGATAAAGAAAAGGGCAAACATCTCGCTCCTCCCTTATTTCAGCTCGTCGGGAGAGACCGGCACGACCGTCATTCCCGGCTTGACTTTGTTGGTCCCGTCGATGACGACAAGCTCCGAGCCGTCGAGCCCCTCAAGAATGATCTGCTGCTCGCCGGAGAGGTCGCCGGTCCGGATTTTGCGGTGCAGAACCCGGTTTTCGGCGTCGAGGAGATAGACCGCATAGCCGCCCTCCTCGGCGATCAGGGCCGACGGCGGAATCGCGATCAGGGGATTCTCCGGCTTGACCGACAGCCGGACAGTGGCGAATCCGCCCGGCAGGAGCTTGCCGTCGCGGTTTTCAAAGGTCGCCCAGACTGCTAGGGTATTGGTGGAGGCATTGATTTTGTTGTCGATCAGCGTCACCCGGGCAGTTTCGGGGTAGACGGTATCGTCGGGAAGCTGGATTTTGACCACCGCTTTTTCGCGGATGCCGTCGGGACCGCCGAAGTCGCGCCGGAAAACGCGTTCACTCAGGCTGAAGCGGACATAAATCGGCGCAATCATCTCGATATCGTTGAGTTTTCCGCCCTGCGGAGTGACCAGATTTCCCTCGGAAAAAACGTTCTTGCCGATCTTCCCGGTCAGCGGGGCAAAAATCCGGGTGTAAGAAAGATTGTTCTCCGCGTCGGTCAGGAGCGCGCTGATCTGCTTGAGTTTGGCGCGTGCGGAGTCGATTTCAAGCACCGATTTGTCGTAGGCGGCCATCGCCACGGCGTTGCTCTTGAGCAAGGTCTTGCTGCGGTTGTGCTCCAATTCGGCGAAGCGGAGCGCGGCTTCGATTTCGAGCCGCTGCGCCTTCAAGCTCTCCACTGAGGCGCGATAGGTGGTGTCCTCTATCTCATAGAGAAGATCGCCCTCCTTGACCATCGCTCCCTCAACGAAGTGAACCTTGAGCAGATTCCCCGTGACGCGCGGCATCAGATCGACCTTGCGCACCGTTTCCACCGCGCCGACATAGCGCTTGGGTTCGGTCTCGGTCATCGTCACCGGCCGGCCGGCCACAACTTTCGGCGGTTGCCCCTGCGGAGCGGCGGCGACGGCGGACGCCGCCGCGAGCCCCAACACCATCATCATCGCAATTCGCATCGTCTCGGTTCCTTATTTTGCTATCCGACATCAGTTCTATTTAGAACTAATAATATAATATCAGAAAACAAAAAAACAATCCTAAAACGCAAAAAATTTTTGACATTGCCCGATGCCGTGATATAGTAAGTTTCAAATGACCGGGGGAGAAGAACATGCGGGAATTGACGCTCAACATTTATAAAATCGGCCGCTACACCCAGAACTTTTACGCGAAAGAGGTAAAAAAGCTCGGTATTACGATGGGCCAGTTTCCCTTTATCATGGGAATCGCCGAGCACGACGGGATCTCGCAGGAGAAGCTTTCGGCCAATTTTATGATCAGCAAGAGCACCACCGCCTTGATCGTCCGCCAGTTGCTGGAGGCGGAGCTGATCACCCGCGAAACCGATGAAAACGACCGGCGGAATTTCAAATTGCACCCCACTGCCAAAGCGCTCGCCTTGATCCCGCAAATCGAAGCGGTCATCGAGCGCTGCCACCGGCTGATCACCGCCGACCTGACCGAAATCGAACGGGAAATCTGCGGACTGCTGCTCCGGAAAGTCCGCGTCAAAACCGAACTCGCACTCTCGTCGCGCCAACGAAAACAGCAATCCGGCGACAAATAAACAGGTTCTATATGGAACCAAAAAAAAATCCCGGAATCAATTCCGGGACTTCCTTTTTTTTCCACTGATTTCACTCGGCGGGACTCATCTCCATTTCGCCGGTCAGCGTCCCCTCCCCCGACCAGACCGAGAGCTCGTAGTAACCGATGGCGTTCCGCATCCGGTAGAGCCGGTCCGAGTTCACTGTGTTCTGGCGGTGGGTGATAATCCCGGCACGGGCGGTCGGCACCACCGACTGGGTGGGATTGTAGGCGACTTCGACCCCGAAGACGGTGGTCTGGCTCTGGTACGCCGCGCAACCGCCGCCGAGGAGCAGCGCCGCGCCGACGGTGACCGGCCAGGCCTTGAGCATCACCCGGATGCCGATGCCGATCGCGCTGACCAGTGCCCCGACGATGGCAACGCCGAAGGCGGCGATCATCGCGCGTTTACCGTGTTTGAAGGCGCTGGCGAGCTCGCGCAAGTAGGCGGTTTCATCCGGCGTGATGCCGTTCGGGCAACGGTCCGGGGCCGGACCGAGCGCCTCTTTGACGATGGAGAGCAATTCGCGTTTTTCCTGATCGGTCATTTTCGCAATCCTTTCATGTATCCCCGGCGTCCGCCGAGCTGACAGGCGGCGGCGCAAAGCCACGCGGCGGCGAGAAACCGGAGCCGTTTTTCTTTGTATTGGTACATCGCCAGCAACAAGGCATTATACGCCCAGCGGATTTGCGCCGTCGTAAATGCGAAGTAATTACGCGGTGAAGTCCCGAACTCGACGTCGTGGATGAAGGCCAACGGCTCCATGCGCTCCAGGATCGTCGTGACGCGACGCCTCAGCCAGTCCGGGAACCAGTCCGCGCCGACGCCGTTGTAGTGACGCGCCAGATCTTCCGGGCTCTCGTGTTGAAACGCCCCGGGAAGACTGAGCCCGGCTTCGCCGACCGTTGCGATGATTTGATCGATTTTCATATTTCGCATTTAACCTCTGATTACGTTCCAGTTTTTGGCGGTTGCGACGGAGATTTCGTCGTCGGTGAGCTCCATCACCGGGGGGCTTTTGCCGAGGGTGATGTTTTTCGCGGCGGCGACCGGCGGCAAGCTTTCGAACAACGCGACAAGCGCGTCGCGCTGCATGGAATGTGTCGTCAGAGTGATGTCGCCCAGCTCGGTATTTTCCGGGTTGAACAGAATCGAGGTCGCGTTGGCGAACGTGTACGTGACGTTAAAAACACCGTTGATCCTGACCATACTCAAATCAACCGAGTCCAGCGGAGCGGTGCCGTTTCCGCCGAACGGGTGAAACGCCACTGGATTTGCGCATCGCAAAAACAATCGCTTGAGCACGTTGGCGGGGGCCAGCGTGTAAGCAAAACTCGTAATGCTGTCCCCGTCGATATAGATTGATTCGAGCCGGGTGTTTTGCACCACTCCGCCGTTTGAGCGCGTTAAAAAATGCGTTTGCTGAATTTGCGGCGATTTCACCGCGACCGAAACGATATTCCCATACCCGGAGCGCCACAAATCAACATTTGCGCTCGAAAACAAATAGGTCAGCGGCCCTGTCAGCGTGATCAGATACACGTCGGGCCCGTCGCCGCGCGGAATGCCGTTTACGCCGTCGTACTGGTGGCAGAAATCGACGCCGCGCGTGACGGCCTCCGGGGGGCTGCCGTCGCCCCAGTCGACCGTGCACGTCGCCCCGGACGGAAACGACGCGAAAAGCGCCGTCCGCATCGCCCCCGTCGGAGCGACCAGGAGCCGGAACGCGGTCTCCTCCTCGGCAATCGGCGTAATCACCACCGCCTCGCCGTCGCGCTTGTAATAGGTCCCGCCCCCGACGAGATCGGGGAGCGTGGGAGCCGGGGCGCCGACGGAGATTTCGGCGATTTTGGCCGGAAGCGTTTTCCGCGCCGCCCCGGCGACCGCCACGCCCTTGCCGGAAACTGCCCGGAACGAATCGTCGAGCAACGTTTTGAGGTCTCCGAGGTTACTCATTGTTTGCGCCCTCCAGGATATCGTCGACCGCGAGACCGACGGCGACTCTGATCGCGTCGTTCATCTGCCCAAAGGTGGGGTAGCGGTCCTGCGGCGCGGGCGGAACGCCCTCGACATCGACGCGGGGAGCGATCGGAATAGCATCTTGCAAAAACACTTCGCCTCCTCCTGATATCTCTACAAAAGCTTCGGCGTGGTGGGCGGCAGCGCGTTCAAAGAGGGTGTTGAAGCTGTCGAGTGAAAAAACGAGGCTCCGGCCCGACGCGAAGGCTTTGGCCAGCGCGATCGGCGGCGTGACGGGGAGCTTGTCGGTGTCGAGCGACAAGGTGAATTCGGTTCCGGCCGGCAAATCCCGGTCGAACTGGAATTCGAGTTCGGTCATGGTTCCGTAGTAAACGGTCGGCTTCGAATCGGCGAGTTGTTTTCCTGTGACAATCATTGGTTGGTTTCCTTTCCGTTTTGCCCGGAAGGGAAATTGTCAACCAAGTCAGCAAATCATCGAAGTCTCAAGCATCGCATCGGCCAGCCGTCCCGGAAGGTCATCGGCGATCAAACCGCGTTGTGGAATGCTTTCTCCGGCGAGGCCATGAAGGTAAACGCCGAGCTTTGCCGCATCGGAGGAGGCGAGCCCGGCGGCGAGGAACGCGCCGATCACGCCGGTCAGGACATCTCCCGAGCCCGCCGTGCCGAGCGCGGGCGAGCCGGAGGTGTTGATCGAGTGCGATCCATCCGGCGAAGCGACCACCGTTCGCGGGTCTTTCAGCACCACCACACAGCCGAGGACTTCGGCCAGCAGCCGGGCGTTGGCGGCAGCGTCATTTTCACAGGGAATGCCGTAAGCCGTTGCCAGGCGGCGGAATTCGCCGATGTGGGGCGTCAATACGATCCGGGGCGAAGGCCGCCAGAGGCCGGGATTGCGGGCAAGAAGGTTGAGCGCGTCCGCGTCAAGCACCGCGCTTTTGCCGCTCGCAAGGATGTGATGGAGCAGCATCGCGTGCTCCGGCGACTCGCCCCACCCCGGCCCGGCGGCGATGGCGTCGGCCTGGTCGAAGAGCGAGCCCGAAAACTCACAGCGGACCAACGATGCGGCGAAACCGGCGTCGGCCGGAGCGGAGCTCACCAGCCGGACAAATCCCGCCCCGGCGCGCTGCGCCGCGAGCGTGGTCAAGCGCGCCGCGCCCGGATAATCGCGCGAACCGGCGAAAACCAGCAGCCGCCCGCGTGTATTTTTGTACGAGCCGAAGGGAATCCTCCCCAGCAATTTGCGCGCGTCCTCAAGGGCAAAGGCGTCGAATTCGCCAAGGATATCGGCATCAAGACCGGGAACGAGGCCGATTTCGGCCACTTTGAGCACGCCCGCGTGATGAGGGCCCTCGCCACGCAGCAGTCCGGCCTTGGGATAACCGAAGGTCACGGTCCAGTCGGCCCTGACCGCGACCGGA
>JAVBUI010000283.1:0-17233 GCA_031555495.1 Victivallaceae bacterium
CGCCCGGCGACCGCGAGGCTCCGCCTCACACTCCGCAAGAGGGCTATGCGCCCTCTCGACTCCGCACCAGGGCCGCATGGCCCTGGACCCGTCGCTTCGCGCTGGTGCGCTCCGCTCCCACCTTGGCGCTTTGGCACGCCGCGCTCCGCTCCTTACTCGGTCTGCGGCACGCTCAGAGTCCCCCGTAGGTATCCGGTCGGCGTTCCTCGACGAAGATCGTCCGGCTCTCCCCCTCCGACGGCCCCACCGACAGCCAGAACTGGCGCGTCCGGCGCGAAAAATCGATGTCGGCGAAAATATAGCTCCCATCCTCCTCGCTTTCGCTCAATACCTCCCCCTGCCCCGAAATAATCCGGGCCGGAGTGTCGCGATTGGTCGGCGAAGTCACAATCGGAATCCCGTTGTCGATCGCCCGCGCCGGCCAGGCGTGGGTATAATGAAGTTTCGAACCGTCGCCCGCAATCGGCAGCAGCAGCACCTCCGCCCCGTTCATCCGCAGCAGCCGGGCCGATTCGCCGAACCAGCTGTCCCAACAGATCATAATTCCGACTTTGCCGAAATCAAGGTCGAAAACCGGATATTCGGTTCCCGGAATCAACCCCGCTTCCATCTCCGTCATCGCCAGATGGACCTTGCGGTATTTTCCCACCAGCTCCCCCTGACGCCCGATCACGATCGCACTGTTGTGATTGCGTTCGCCGTCGCGCTCATGAAGCGAAATCACGATGTAGCTGTTGAGCTTGCGCGCATAAGAACTCAGAAGCGCAAAGGTCGGTCCGCCGGGAACCGCTTCGCAACGGGCGGTCATCGTCCCCGGCACCCCGCGGTCGGTCAAACATTCGGTAAAAAGGATCAAATCCGGTGAAACCCGGTCGCGCTCGATCCGGATCAGCATATCCTCGATCATCCGCAAATTTTTCTCCACCGTCGAAGGAAATTCCGCGGGACACAGCTTGGTCGTCACGATCCGCGCCGGCCGGGCCGGTACCGGAGCGATTTCCCGGATTTCAAGCTTGCGGAAGACCGCCTCTCCCGGCTGCCAGCGGAGAAAGAAACGGATTTCCATCATTTCCGCCGCCGCCGGAGCGAGCAACTCCTCGCCGTAAAACCGGACGCCGTCGCGCTCCCCTTCATAAATCAGGTAATCTCGCTCGAGCATGGTGTCCAGCGACTCCCCCTTCTGAAAGGTCACAATCGCCCCGGCGCTGACGCGCCCGACGCCCTCCGACACGCTTAATTCGAGTTCAAAGCGATAGGTTTTGCCCCCCGTCACCGGCAGCACGCCGCGCCAGAAGCCGACGCTGTCAAGGGCTTCAAGCCTGATGGAAAGGCCGTCCGCCAGCCGTTCGTAAACCGGCGCGGCCACGCTGCCCGGGGTCAGCTCCGTAAAGTTCTCAAATTGATTCATCGCGGCGTCCTTTCGGGGGATATGTTATAATTTGCTGTCGCTCAATTTGCCGTAAGTGCTCTCGCGCCGTTCGCGGACGAAGAGACTGCGCCCTTCCCCCATGGCGGGGCCGACCGAGAGCCAGTAGGAGCGGCAGCCCTTGGCAAGGTCGATTTCGGCACTGGCGTAGGTACCGTCGCCACGGCTCTCGGCGGCGATGGTGCCGTCGGGAAGAATGATCTGCGCGGCGTTCTGGGGGATGAAGCTCGACATCACTGTCGGCAGCCCGTTGTCGATCGAACGCGCCTGCCAGGTGGTTTCAAAGTAGGCCGCGGCGCCGGGTCCGGCAAGCGGGAACAGCAGCAGCTCGGCGCCGTTCATCCGCAGCAGCCGGGCGGCTTCGCCGTACCAGTTGTCCCAGCAGATCATGATGCCGACTTTGCCGAAATCAAGGTCGAAAACCGGATATTCGTAACCGGGAAGAACCCCCGCTTCGATTTCGGTGGTCGGCAAATGGACTTTGCGGAATTTCCCGCAGAGCTTCCCCTCGCGGTCGACGATGACGGCCGTGTTGTAAATCCGTCCGCCGTCGTCCTCGTGGGTCGAACAGACAATGTAGCAATTGAGCTTTTTGGCGTATTCGCTCAAAAAGTCGAAGGTCGGCCCGCCGGGGAGCTTTTCGCCGCATTTCCCGGTGCCGATTTCGGCGCAGCGGTCGGCGAAGCACTCGGGGAGCAGGATGAGGTCGATCTTCGGGACCTCTTTTCCAATTTTGTCGAGCAGAGTCTTCGCCGCGGCGATCCCGCCGGCGCGGCTCGGTGAATACACCTTGGCCGCCACCACCCGGACCGGGCGCGGTCCCTGCGGGGCGACTTCTTCAAGGGTGATTTTGCGGAAGGTCACATCCGCCTTTTCCCACTTGACGAAGCACTTGACTTCAAGAAATTTCGTTCCCTCAGGCGCGGTCAGCGTCCGCTCAAAGGTGAGCACGTCTCCCGATTTCGAAACGGGATCGAGGTAGTCGCGCTGGATCATCGTGTCGCGGCTGAACTCGACGCTTTTGCGCCAGGTGATGATCGCTCCCGCGTCCGCGCCGTCAGCAAGGCCGGCGGCTCCCGCCACCTCAAGTTTGACCTGATAGCGGACGCCCTCTTTGACCGGGGTTCCGCCCTGCCAGAAGCCGATGCTGTCGGCGGAGGAGAGCGCGATGCGGAGCCCTTCCGCGGTCTGCGTGAAGACCGGCGGCGCGACCATTTCGGGAGCGCTCGAGGTGAAAGTCTTCAAATCCAATTCCAGCGCGTATCCGCCGAGCGCAGCGGAAGCGAACAACAAAGCCGATAATATTTTTTTCATTTCACTCCGCTTTCAGCGCGACCACGTCGCCATTGAGGAAACCCGCATAAACCATGGCGTTCGCCGAATTCAGGGCTGAAACCGCGCCGCCGAACTTGGCCTGCCGGAGGATTTCGCCCTTACCGTTCACGAGGAAAAGCGAACCGTCGAAGCAGCCGACCGCGAGCAAGGCCGCGCCGCCGGTTTCGACCGTGGTCAGCAGCGTCGGGTTGGAAGGGAGCTTGACCAGTTTCATCAACTTCAGGTCGCGGTCGAAAATGAACAACCGGCTGCGGTTGTAAGCGACCGCGATTTCCATCGAGCCGTTGTTGTCGAGGTCGGCGACGGCGAGGCCGCGGACGTTGGTTCCGCGCAGCGCTTCGCGGCCGTACATGCCGGTGTCGGCGCGGAAGCCGGGGCCGAAGTTGATGTCTCTCACAATCCTGCCGTCACGGTTCCAGATGCCGACCCGGTTCAATGCGCCGTTGAAGTCACCGACCAGTTCCACCGGACCGCCCTCTTTGAGCGGCGAAGCGACGATGAAGTTGCGGCCGACCGAGCTGTAGCCGTAGGAGCCCATGTCGGTGTCGTCGGTTCCCCGGGTCATTTGCATATCGACCACCGAAAGGTCGGGGAGGATGCCGAAGACGCGCGGCCAGCCGCCGTTCTGGCGGTAGGCGAGCATCCGCGCGGGTTTTCCGTCGGAGGCGGGAACAAAGGTGAAGCCGTTGACCCGTCCGTACTCATTGCGCTCGCGCTTGATGAGATTCCCGGCGGTGTCGAGGATTTCGACGGTCGAGGTGCTGCCGACGAAAATCAGGGGTTTGCCCGCTTCGAATTCGGCAACCGCGATGGCGTTGATGCCGGGGACGGCCGTTTTGAACCAATAGAACTGGTTGGTCGCAATCAGTCCGTCGGACATCACCGAGGTGAATTCCCATTTTTTGGTCCCGTCTAGGGTGAAAGCGAGCAGTTTTTCGTCTTTGCAGCCCAGCAGGAGTTCGCCCGTCTTCGGCACGAAGGCGATCGCGCCGATCGCGCTCGCCGCCGGGAATTCGCGGAGCACTTTGCCGTCGCGTCCAATCAGCAACGCCTTGTTCCCGGCGGTGACGGCGATGTTTTCGCCGACCTGGATGAAGCGGGAAACGTCATACCCCGCCTTGACCGTAAAGGCCGCGTTCCACGCCGGAGCGTTGAACGCCGGTTTCGCCGCCGGGACTTTGGCCTTCAGCGCCGCAACGACGCCGTCGAGGTTGGCGGGGGGAAGCGGAGCGGCGATTTTGACGATTTCGCCGGGATTGCAGGCCTTGATGTTGCCGTCGGCAAGCCTCAGCGCCGCGTTTTCGGGCGCGATGACTTCGAGCGAGCCCGGCGTCAGCACCGCGATCACCGGGTTGTCGGAAACGAAAACGCCGGGAATCTCGCGGACCAGGAACCCGGTCAGGCGTTTTTCCTCGCGGAGAATGAAGCCGCCGTCGCGCGCTTCAAGCATGGCGGGAAGGCTCAGCGCGATCTTGCCGTCTCCGGCGTCGGCGGCGAGCGGGAGGTCGCCCGACACGCCGGGCGCGAGGAGCGTGGCGAAGCGGATCGGCTGCCCCTTTTTGCCGTCGCGCTCGAGCACGAATTCAACCGCGGTGCCGCCCTCGACCGGAGTCTGGACGGGATCGCCGGAGAAGGAGGTGCCCAGCAAATAACTCTTGGCGGGCGGCCGGTAATCGAAGTCGGCGACCCGGAAATCCTCGAGCCCGATCAGAGTGGCGTTCGGCCACGCGGGGTCGACGGTCAGTGCTTCGATTTCCAGAACATGGCGTCCGGCGGCGAGCTTCTGTTTGCCGAGGTCGACCGTAACCACTTTGAATCCGCCCGGGTTGATGTGGTCGAATTCCTTCATCAGGACTTTGCCGTCGAGCAGGAAGCGGACCTTGCCGCGCCGCCCCTCGTGACTGCCGAGACGGATGACGACATTGGAGTCGACCGCCTTGGGAAGGTCGAAGTTGAGCTTCAGCACCGTGCCGGGCGAGACGGTGTCGAAAATCGCGTAATTGCTCGCCGAGTAGGACTTGTTGCGCCATTCGATTTCTTCGAGCAACTGCGGGCCCGGCTTGTGACAGAAGAGTTTATCGGAGAGCGGCAACGCTCCGGAAGACGGCGGCGTGAACTGAACTTCGCCGTTTTTCACCAGCTTCGGCGACGAACCGGGGGCGGGAAGGAAACTGTTGATGACTTCGACCGACTGGAGGTTGTCGAGCGGGACGACTTCGTCATAGACCAGCAGGAACCGGTTTTCGCGGAGCAGCAGCGTCCGGTACCAGTCGAAGCCGTTGTAATCGGAAAGTTTGGCGCGGACGTAAATGGTGTCGCCGAGCTTCCCCGCCGCAATGATTTCCGAATAATCGGAGCTTTTCATGCCGTTGAGCCCGTCGGCGTAGAGCGCGAGCTGGTTGAAGTAACCGCGCAGCAGAGTGTCGCCGTTGAGCCGGAAGGTGAGGATGTTGAAGTTGTGGAACGGCACCCGCCCGCCGGGGCCGTATTTGGTGTCGAGCAACAGATAATCGCCGTCCGGTCCGGGGGTCTGGCGGTAGGCCATCCACTCGACGACTTTGCTGACGTCGAAGGGCGGGCTCCACCTCATTCCACGCGAATCGGACTGGAAGGCGTACCATTTGCCCGCCGTCCGTTCAAAGAAGTTATCGGCATACGGTTTGGCCGGATAGAACGACTGTCCGGCCTTGAAGTTGCCGTCGTCGACGCCGGTTTTCTTCATCAGTTCGATCGGCGCCTGGTCTTTGGTCAGATAGGCCGCGAGCATCAGGAACGCGGGCGACGAAAAACTCTGCGACCAGTCGCCGCCGCGGCGGTCGGAGAGCGCGGCAAGGCCCTCGGTATAGGCCTTGAGCACCGGGCTGTTGACGTATTTCTCACCGCCCTCGAGCGCGGCGTAGACGAAGAGCGGCTGGATAAAGGTGTTGTACCAGAAGAGCGAACTGACCTCGATCGCGGCGTATTGGTCGAGCGTACCCATCGCATTGCGGGCCAGCCGCAGTCCCTCGGAGCTGTCGATGCCCGGATAATATTTGTCGAAATAACGGGCGGTCACGTACACCGTCATCGCCTCCCACAGCAAGTGGCGGTCAGGGAGAATCTTGAGCGGTCCCGCGCCGGCGAAGCGGTAGATGTTGAAGTAATCCTTGATCAGCAGGCGGTTGACGAGCTGTTCGTAAAACTTTTTGGTGATCGCCAGCCGGTCGGCGTCGCTGAAGGCGGGGCTTTCTTCGACCAGATCCCAGAACAGCATGGTCATGATCGAGCGGTAATGGTAGGGATCGCCGAGGGGATTCATGTTGTCGCGGTAGGATTCGTCGTCGAGCTTGAAGAGTTCGCGCCCGGTAGCCTCGTCCTTCGGCAGCGCAAGGCGCATGAATTCGGTCGCGTAACGCTTTTCACCGGTGAGATACAGCAAGGCAAGGTTGCGCGAAAGCGTGTTCCAGCCGAAATAACCGCGCTTGCCGTAGCCCTGCGACTGCTCCCAGAGCTCGCAGCCGGCGGCGATTTCCGGAATCTTAACATTCGGTCCGAGCTTGATTTCGGCGAGGTAGCCGAGCGAAAGACTTTTCCCGGCCTTCTGTGCGCGGATCAGCGAAGCGAGCTTCTCCACTGCCGCGCCGGTTCCGGTGAAGTCGCTGCCGCCCGCGAAGATCACATTTTTGCCGTCGCCGAAGGGGTTGTGGAGCGAACGCACTACGCTGCCTCCCCCCGCGCCGGGATATTTGGCGTCGAGGATGACGTAGTGACGCATATAAAGATTGCTGATCGCGGGATTGTCGTCGCGGTTGCCGAGCATGATCAAGTTGGCGGGAAGTTTGGTCGAATCGCGGTATTTGCTTCCCTCGACGACCGGAAGCGTTTCGCCGGTCGCGGCCTTGACCGCCGCATTGACCGCAGCGGCGAGCTTGCGGTACTCATCCCCGGCGGGGATCACAATCATGGCGACGGTTTTGCCGTCGGCAACGAGCGCGGTGTTGTAATGATAGTCGCGAAGGCCGATCTCCGCCTTGCCGAGCCGGTCGGCGACCGTACCGGTTTGGGCGGCGGGCGCTTTGGCCGCCGGGGCGAGCTCCGCCGCGGTCAGGGGACGCAGCGCAACGTCGTCGAACCAGACGGTGTTGACCTCCAGGAGGTCGCCCGATGTCGGCGCCAGAGCGACATTGTACCGGGTTGCCGCCGCCGGAATGTTGCGGATCACGATTTTGTACTCATTCCAATCGTCCGACTTGAGCTTGATGTCGCGGATATCGCCGCTGATGAAATGGTAGGCCTTGCCGTCCATTTTGCCGAACTGCATGCCGGCGCGGATCGCGCTTCCGGCTTTGCCGCAGGCCTTGAAGGTCATTTCATACCCCGGAACCGGGGCCGTCACGTCAAAAAACTGCACCGCATAGGGCCGTCCGGTGGTCCAGAGATCCGCCAGCTTGAGCGAAGCCTTCCCGGAAGCGGCTTTGGAGGTATCGTAAGTCAGGAAGTTCTTTCGCTCCCCGGCCGGGACGGCGTCGTGAAATCCCCAGGAGCTCCAATCCGAAGCACTTTCAAAGCCCGGATTCTTCAGCGGATTATCCGCCATCGCGAAAAACCCGGAGAACCCCAGAGCCAACAGCAGCGCCGACATCCGTCTCATGCAAAACTCCTTGACGTTGTCCGGCCACACAGCAAACAGCAACCGGCGGGTTTGAAATACGATATCTTCGTTTATTATAGTATTGCGCACAAAAAAAGGCAATAGCAAAATATAAGTATTGTTAGCACTTATGAAATATTACGCCTCTTCGCGGTACGCCGCGCCGTCCCCCGGCACACCGGGAGCGGGCCAGTCGGCGCGAGTACCCAGGAGCGAATCGGGAAGACCGGCCGCCTCGAGTTCGCAGGCCAGCGCGTCCGCCCCGAAGGGCTCCATCCGGTCGTCCCAGGGCTCGATCAATTTCAAATCCAGCGGCGCCAGCGCGGCGTAAAGGTCGGGCAGGTCGAAGCTCCGCAGCATGCCGCGCGGCGCGTGCGACTGCGGCCAGCGCCAGACGCCGCGCTTGACCATTTCGGTGAAGGAGAGCGGCGCTCCCGAGAGAGTAACGCGTTCGATCTTCTTCGCCGCCGCAGCCGCCGCAAAGGCGGCGACGATTGCGCCGAGTCCGTGTCCCATCAGGTGAATCCGCTTCGCTCCGCGTTCGCGCAGCAGCGCGATCGCCGCCAGCACGTCGCGGATTTTGCCGCCGAGCAAGGGGTCTCCGGTCATCGAGCCCGCCGAATCATAGAAGTAATCGGCCCCATAAATGGCGAAGGAATCGGAGCCGCGGTCCGAGGTCATCGCCCGCGAAGCGCCGATGCCGCGGACGTCGAGCCCGAACGTCCGGAACGGCAGTTTTTCCAGCTCGCTCTCGGCGTCGAGGTGGGAGATATAAAGCACCGTCTCTTCGAAAACCGGGATCTGGAAATAACGCATATTTGCGTCCCGCAGCATCAAAAACCCCTGCGCCCCCGGCTCGGTTTCGATCGCGAAGCGGGAAAGCACGACCCCGTCGGGCGCGTCAACTCCGCGCAACACCCGGTCGTTCGGAACTTCGCGGGGAATCTTCCCCGCGCCGAGCCGGGAAGCGATGAAGCGCCGGATCGCCCCCCGCCCGGCGTGTCCGCGCCAGTCGGCGAGCTTTTCGGCTTTTTCAGCCAACAGCTCCGGCAGCAGGCGGCTCTCCGCAAGTGACGCCACCTGCCCCCCGGGAACGCAACGGACGTCTTCTTCGGCGGGAATCACCAGGTCCGGAGACTCTTTTTCCATCGTTTCAAGCCCGGCGTGCAAGCCGAAAAAGCGCACCATCGCCTCGCGGTTTTCCTGCCCGTACCCATGGTCGCCGGGGCCGACGAAGAACTGGAGATTTTTCTCCGCCCCCAGCAGCCGGTAGATCTTTTTCGCCTCCGCCACCGCCTCGCCCATGCCGCGAATGTCGAAGAAATCGTTGCTCTTCCCCAGCACCAGCACCGGTTCCGGGGCGCGTGCGATCAGGAAGTCGGCCATTTCGAAGCCGTACTGCGCGAGCTCCGGGATCACCTGTTCGGCGTCGACCGGGAGTTCGTTGTCGAAATTGCGACGGAAGCTCGTGATGTAGCACGACGGCGCCCCCATCGACAGCCGCCGGTCGAGCGCCCAGAGATAAGTCGCGAGCGTCCCGCCGCCGGAATTCCCGGTCACCGCCAGGCGCGAACCGTCCACCTCCGGCCGTCCGCCGAGGTAATCGAGGGCGCGCATTGCGTCCCAGACCCGCCAGCGGGCAAAGTGATCGCCGCAGAGCAGCAGCGATTTGCCCATCTGATTGTGTTCGGCGCAGCACTGGCCGCGGCAGAAATCGCTGTCGGCGAGGCGCTCGAATTGCCCCCGTTCGCCTTGACTGGCCGGATCGGGAATCAGGACCGCGAAACCGTTCTGCACCAGCGCAAAAGCGTAACGCAAATAGGAATCGGCCGCCTTCCCCTCGGCGGCGTGCCCGCAGAGTCCCAGCACCCCGGGAAGCCCGGCGCGGGCCGCTTCGGGACGGAGAAAAAGGGCGGTGACGATAAAGCCGGGGCGGCTCTCGTAAATGACCTTGTCGACCAGCGCGCCGTTGGCCCTGAAGGAGCCGGCGACCCTGGCGTTGAGCGGCGTCCGGCGCGGGAATTTGAAGGCGCCGGCCAGGAGCCCCCGGACATGTTCACGGTAGGCGCGCGCCCCGGAACGGCCGTCAATCTTCCGCAGCAGCTTGCGCCGCTCCTCTCCCATCGCCCGAAAAGCTGTTCTGTAATACTCCTGAAGCATCGAACCATGAACGACATTCGACATACCGATCCCCCCTTTTCAAAAAAAGCCCGATTTTCACACTTAGCCTAATCAAAAATACTTGACCTTTGGCTATTTTGCAAGTATATTGCTGTACATTTTTTTGCAACGAAGTCCGGAGGGGGGCGGAAAAGGCAATGGCTAAGAACTTTGAAGAAAAACTCGTCGAAGCGTCCAGCGCGGAAGCGCTGAAGGCGGCCAAGCAGATCCTGAAACACAACTCGCTGACCGGAGCCTGGCGCACGCCGGACGGAGTCATCAACGCCAGGGTCCAGAACGGCGGCGTTTACCGCCGCGTCGCGGTCACGCCGGGCACTCCCGCGACGGCCGCTTGCGATTGCCCCGACCGCTCCGGCAAACTCTGCGAACACGCGGTCGCGGCGCTGCTGTATTGCGGGCGCTTCAATCCGGCGGCGATCAAGCCGGTCGACGAAAGCGTCTCCGCCTACGCCGGGCTCAAATACGAAAGCCTCGAGAAGCTCGCCGGGCGCGAAAACACCGACAAAAACGCGACGCTCGTCATCAACGTCAGCTCCGAATTCCCCCATGTTCCGAGCAAGTGGGAAAACGCGGTGCTCAACGTCAAGCTCCGCAACAAAGAGCGCGAATACCTCGGCAACGTCAACAACCTGCGCCAGCTCTTTTTCGACAAAAAGCTGAGCATTTCGCTCAAAATCGAGGATTTTTCGCTCCAGGAGCAGCAGATCATCCGCTTCCTCGCCATCAACGGCGAACCGGACAACTCCAATGTTTTATTGAATTCCGAGCAGACCGCCGAATTTTTTCACTGCCTCGTCGGCTTCCCGAACTTCAACCGCGACGGCCGCCGCCTGCTGGTCCGGAGCGAACGCGCCGAACCGGTGATCCTGCGCAAAAAAACCGGCGACGGACTCAAGATTTCCGCCGGCATCCGGATCGGAGACGCGCTGCTGCCGATCAGCAACGCCAAAGTCATCACCGGGCGTTCCGGCTGCTGGATCGGCCGCGAGGGAGAATACTACTTCATCCCGGCGACGGTCGACATCGGCTTCCTGCGGAACTTTTTCCGTACCGGCGAACAGAACTTCCCCGGCAAGATTTCCGAAAACTTCCTCGACAACGGCCGCTTCCCGCTGCCGGTGGTCGACGCAAGGACCCTCGAACTCGAAGCCGCCCCCCTTGCGGTACTCCTCAAAGGCGCGCTCGGCGGGGACGGACGTCTCACGATCAGCCCCGGCTACCTCTACGGCAGCAATTTGTTCGCTCCCGGTTCGGGGCGCCTGGCCCGGGTCGGGGCAAGCTTCGTAAAACGCGACGAGTGCGCCGAACTGCGGCTGGAAAACGAGCTTGAAATGTTCGGTTTCCGGCGCGAAGGAGAGCGCTTTGTGCTCGAAGAGGGAGAAGGCGTCGGCGTCTTCCTTCACCAGGTGCTCCCGCTCTGGCTCCGCAGCCGCCCCGATTACGCGCTCGACGCCCCCCTCGGCTTGCTCTGTCGCGGCGGCGCCGGCCTTGAGGCCCCGGAGTGCCGGAGCAATGTCAAGCGGCTGCTTGCGGACGCGTATCTGATCCGCTACCAATTCGGCGATCCCGCGATGGGAATCACCTTCAAACGCCTCGCCGCCGCCGCCCGCAAACACCAGGATTTTTTGACCTCCGACGACGGCCGGATCGTCCGGCTGCCGGAGAATCTCCGCCGCTTCATCCGCGGCGCCGAAAACGCAATCCGGAATCTGCGTGAAAAAGAGAGCACCTTTGAGCTGCCCTTTTATTCGGCCGACTATTTCCTTTATCTGACCACGCATTTCCCCGAAGTCCGTCCGCCGGAGCTCGGCGAGAAAATCGCCCCCGCGGCGCCCTCCGCCGCAACCGCGCCCGACTTCCGCTTCGAGGGAACCTTGCGCTCCTACCAGCAATCGGGGGTCGAGTGGCTCGCCCGGATGACCGACAACAACCTCAACGCGATCCTCGCCGACGAAATGGGCCTCGGCAAAACCGTCCAGCTCCTCGCCTTGCTCGCCTCGCGCAAAAAACGCGGCGGCAACCCCGCCTTGGTGATCTGCCCCGCCAGTCTCGTCACCAACTGGGAGCGCGAAGCCAATAAATTCGTCCCCGAACTCAAAGTCGCCGCCCTCAACAACGGCGGCGACCGCGACAGCGTCTGGGAGCACGCGAATTCCTACGACCTCGTGATCGCCTCCTACGCGATTGCCCGACGCGACGCCGAAGCGCTGAAGAAACAGAGCTTCAGCTACCTCATCCTCGACGAAGCGCAGCACATCAAGAACCCCGGCACCGCCAACGCCGTGAGCTGCAAATCGATCAACGCCTCGCACAAAATCGTGCTGACCGGGACTCCGTTGGAGAATTCGCCGGAGGACCTGTGGAGTATTTTCGATTTCCTCCACTCCGGCATGCTCGGCACCTTCAACGCCTTCCGCAACACCTACGGCGAACTCCGCGACAACCCGGAGCTCCAGCAGGACCTCGCCAACCGGATCGCACCTTTCCTCAAGCGCCGGACCAAAGCCGAAGTCTGCGCCGAACTGCCGCCCAAAGAGGAGCGCATGGTCTTCTGCGACATGCACGGCGATCAGCGCGCGCTTTACGAAACGATCCGCGAAACCGGACGGCGCCAGCTGGCCGATTGCGAAAGGAACGACCGGCGCGTCGGCACCGAAATCTTCACCACCTTGCTGCGGCTCCGCCAGGCCTGCTGTCATCCGGCGCTGCTGCCGGATTCCCCGGCGGTCGCCTCGGCCAAATTCGAGCTGCTGCAGGAGCTGGTCCTGGAGAACATCGACAGCGGACACAAACTGCTGCTGTTCAGCCAGTTCACCTCATTTCTCGCCAAGATCACCGAATGGCTCGACCGCGACAAAATCGCCTACGAATACCTCGACGGCTCGACCCGCAATCGCCAGGACCGGGTCGACAACTTCAACGGCAATCCGGACATCCCGATTTTCCTCCTGAGCCTGAAAGCGGGCGGGACCGGCCTCAATTTGACCTCCGCCGACACCGTGATCCTCTGCGATCCCTGGTGGAACCCGGCGGTCGAGCTCCAGGCCGCCGACCGCACCCACCGGATCGGCCAGAGCCGCCCGGTCACCAGCCTGAAGCTCCTGGTCCGCGATTCGATCGAGGAGAAAATCCTCGCGCTCCAGGAAAAGAAGCAGCAGATGTTCGACAATGTCATCGACAATCCCAATATCGCCGCCGTCAAATTCACGATTGAAGACCTGAAGTTCCTGTTGAACTAAAATAGGATTTTTATCTATGAGAGAAACCATTTGCCAGAAGTGCCAGGCCGCCAACAAAAAAGAGGCCGTCGTCTGCAGCAGCTGCGGCGTCAAGCTAGACCATGCCGAAAACACCGCCTTTGCCCGGCTGCGGGAGAGCGGATTTTTCGGCAGACTGATGTCGCTGCCGTACCGCATCGCCAAATTCCTGCTGAAGAAAATCTACTGGGTGCTGTCGATCGTCGTCGTCACCGTCTTCTTCGGCAGTGTGCTGCTCGTTATTTTCATGTTCGCCCCGCTCTCGTGGCCGGATTACAAAGCGCTGCCGCAGAGCGACGTCACCGCCCGGAACGCCGAAACGGCGCTCGCCGAACTCAACGGCCAGGGGCGCGCCCGGCTCACCGACGCCACCGCCGCCAAGCTCGGAAACGACTTTCTCAGCGCCCCCCCGCCCTGGGGTCGCCGTCAGGCCGAACCAGCCAAAAAAGAACAGGACGACTGGATTTCAAAGCTCAAAATCAACGGAATTTTCGCCGTCGTCAAATCCGGCGACGAACGTTACGAATTCACCATCGTCGGCAAAATCAACGAGAAATTGCCGTGGCGCCTCGTCGCCCGCTTCGAAGCCGACCGGGAAAAGGACGGAATCTTCCTTGAAAACGGCTACCGCTTCGGCTCGGTTCCGATTCCGCGCTTCCTCTATATGAGGCTCCTGCGGCGGGCCGTCCCGAAAATCAACCCCAACCAGCAGCTGCTGCCCTGGCTCGCCCGGATCCGCAACGCCAAGATGGATCTTCGCGACAACCGCCACGGAGAATTTTACCTCGAAGTGGAACCGACGAAAAAATAACGCTTTGCATTTGAAAAATCATCATCCGGGTGCTACAGTAGTCGGGTTAACGATATTTTCATTATAGATAAGGTGTTCCGTAACCATGGAAAAGAAAACCGTCCAGTCCGTATCACCGGCCATCCGGGAAGCGATGAACAAAGCAAACCGTGCCCGCGACCCCGCCATGCAAATGCTGCTGCTGAAAGACATCGTCAAGCAGGAGCCCGGCTTCATGACCGCGCGCACCAAACTGCGCGAACTCGAGAAGCGCCAGGCGATGGCCAGCGGGTTCTTCCCGAAGATGATGGCACAGATTCTTTCCAGTTTCGCGCTGCCCAAGATCAAATCGCAAACCGCCAAAGACCCCGTCAAGGCGATGGGCCTTTGCGAAGACCAGCTGCTGAAATCGCTTGACAACCCGCCGATTCTCGCCGCGCTGGCGGACGCCGCCGAAAACGCCGGCGCGATGTTCATCGCGGTCGAAGCCCGCACCCTGATCCGCGATTTCCACCCGACCAATGAATCCAACCTGACCGAGCTTGCCCGCTGCATGCAGGGCAACAACCAGGCCCGCGAAGCGCTGAAGATCATTCAGGAAATCGCCTCGCGTCATCCCGGCAGCATGGAGTGGCAGTCCGAAGTCCGCGCCGCCGCCGCCCTCGCCAGCATTGAAAAAGGCAAATGGGAAGAGGAAGGAACCTCGCAGGAAAAGGCGGTCGACGTCAAGGGCAACGTTGCGCAGCAGATCATCGACGGCACCATCCACGACGCCGGCCAGGCCAAAGTGCTCGCCGAGCACCTGCTCGAAGAGCTGAAGGAAAAAGACTCGATCGACACCCGCCGCAAGCTTGTCGAGGCCTACATGGTCATGGAAGACTACGACAGCGCCATCGCCGAACTTGAAAAAGTCGTCGCCGCGCTCGGCACCATGGACCCCTTCATCGACAAAAACATCGAAGAGGCGGTCGTCGCCCGTTTCAACAAAGCGATCAAGGAGCTTTCTTCCAATCCCGCCGCCTACAGCGAACCGGAGAAACAGATCGCCGACTTCACCGCCCAGCGCGACGCCTACATTCTCGAACGCGCGGAAGACCGGGTCAAAAAGTTCCCGAACGACGCCCAGCTGGCCTACGAACTCGCCGAAGTGCTGTTCAAGCGCGACCGGATCGATGATGCGATCGGTTGCTTCCAGAACGCGCGCCGCAATCCGCAGCGCCGGGTTTCCTGCATGGTCTACCTCGGCCGCTGCTTCTCCCACAACGGCCGCTACGACATGGCGATCGAACAGTTCGAAACCGCGCTCAAGGAGATGGAACGCGGCGACAAGAGCCGTCTCGAGACGATCTACTACCTCGCCAATACGCTCGAGCTTGCGGGCGAGGAGGACAAGGCGATCGAGCGTTTCAAGGAAATTTATCAGGCGCAAGCCAATTTCATGGACGTCGCCAAACGGATCGAAAACTATTACGAACGGCATAAACAACAATAAACCGCGGTCAGCCAGGCGAATTTTGCGAAAAAACAGCAAAATTTTTCCGGCAGATGCTTTTTCCGGATTGATTTTCATCGGAGACGGTACTAAATTGTCAACGATACATAGTTTGTTCATTATTTCTGATTGAAAGGAAACGATATGGCCGAGCAGGAAAATACGAACGTACCGGATTCGGGAGAAAACACCCAGACCCGCAAAACGGTCAAGCTGAAAGTTCCGACCGCCCCCGTCACCTCCAAGATGACGGTCGGCCAGCCGACCCCCGCCTCCCCGATCGCCGACCCGCTGAGCGGACGCGACACCGACACCGGCAACCTGGACATCCTTTCCGACACCCAGACCCGCAAAACGGTCAAGCTGAAACCGCTTTCGGCCGCCGCCGAAAACCGTCCGATCAGCATTCCCGGCGCGAGCCCCGCTCCCGCCCCGGCTCCGGTCACCGCTCCGGCCCCGGTCGCCGCTCCAGCGGCTCCGGCCCCGGAAGGCGCTTCGACCAACACCCGCAAGGTACTGGTCCTGAAGCCCACTCCCGCCAAGCACACTCCGGTCAATCCGGAAGTTTCCCCGTCCAAACAGACCATGGTCCTCGCCGACGCCGAAGTGCCGCAACCCGTCGTCGAGCCGTCGAAACAGACGATGGTCCTCGCCGACGCCACGGATGATGAGAACTCCGACACCGTCAAGGTTCAGAAGGTCGACGCTCCGGTCAAACCCGGCGTCGCCGCGGTGGAAGAAGCCGACGACAAGACCGTCAAGGTCCAGCGTCCGGTCCGCCCGCCCGCTCCGGCTCCCGCTCCGGCAGCTCCGGCTCCCGCTCCGGCACCCGCTCCGGCGGTTCCGGTCGCCGCGACCGCGGTCACGCCCGACGACGACAAGGCGACGGTGAAACTCGCACGCCCGGCGATGCCGAAACCCGCCGCTCCGGCGCCCGCTCCGGCGGCGCCAGCCCCGGCGGAAGTGAAAGCCGAAGAAGCGCAGGCCGAAGATACCAAGGGCGATGCCCCCAAGTCGAAGCTTTCGCTCAAGAAAGACAAGGAAGAAGCCAAGGCCGCGCCGCCTCAGGTCGCCGCCGGCATGGCCGCCCTCGGTCTCGCCGAATCCGGACTTGCCGACACCGCCAAACCGCCGAGATCGGCCTCTTCGCCGTCGGTGGTCTACACGGCGCTCGCCGCGGTCACGTTGATTCTCCTGATCGCCTCGGCGGCGCTTTGCACGATTCAGTATCTCAATTTCCACCAGGATATGAAGATCGATCTCCCGGTTCCCGGCATCTCTAAATAAGCCGGATGTCGCATGAAAAGGCCGCCCTGTTCACGGGAGGCCTTTTTTTCTATTAAGAGGAGGTTTCAAATGCGTTTGTCCCAAATCATCGTAACGGCCCTGCTGACCGTTTCTTTTGCCGGCCTTCAGGCCGCAACCGCGCCATTGAACATCAGTTCCGGAGCGAACACCGCTTTTGCGGACGAGCAACCGGACGACCGCCGGGGCGGCTGGACCGACCAGGGCTCGAACGACATGCGCCTTTTGAAACCGGGAACGCAAACGCTTGGCGGCGTCTCCTTCGCCATCCTCGACGACAAGGCGACCGGAGGCAAATCCTGCATCGTCCTCAGCGCCAACCCCAGACGCGAATATCTGCCGAAGCACGCCCGGGTCGATCTGCCGGAAGCGGCGAAAGGCGATTGCTTATATCTGCTTCACGCGATGGCGATGGGCAACAAAGAAAAAAATCTGGTCGGCAAACTGACCGTCGAATACACAGACGGCACCGCCAAAGAGTACCGCATCCGCAGCGGCCGCGACGTCGACGACTGGAGCGCCAACCGCGGCTTCTCCAACAGCGCCCGGGTCTGGTCGACTTACAACAACAATTCGCAAATTTCGCTCTACGCCTCAATGTTCAAACTTGATAAACCGGTCAAAGCGCTGCGGTTCCAGTCAGGCGACGACGGCGTCTGGATGATCGCAGCGGCTTCGATCGGCGATCAGGTTTACCTCAGGCCGATCGCCGCCATCCCGGTGCTGAACAACGATTATCCATCCCCCGCGACACCCGACAAAGCAGCGCTGGCGGCGGCTCCCCGGAACGGCACGCCCAAAAACATCATCTTCATCA
>JAVBUI010000285.1:0-3721 GCA_031555495.1 Victivallaceae bacterium
GCCGGGCGGCGGCGGTCGGCTTCGATGCCGGGAGGAAGCGCGTGAAAGCGTTCGGACTGCGTGCCGTAAACGCGGATAAAATCTTTTTTCTGCCCGGAGGTCAGGTGCATAATCGCGGTTTCCGAGTCCGGCGCGAAAACAGATCGCTCCATCTCTTCGTAAATTTTGTAACGCCGGGTGAAGAGCCGCCGGAGGAAACCGGCTTTGCGCCCGTTTTCGAGCGCGAAACAGTTGTCGGCGGCGAAATAAAGATCGAGCCCGGCCATCCGGTTGAAGCCGACGACGAGATCGAAGGGTTCTTTTTCGAGAATTTTGCCCATTTCACACTCGAAACTCCGCGCTTTGGCGTGGTTGGAGAGTCCGCGCGCCGGAATCAGGCGCAATTCGACGCCCGGCAGCGCTTCGCCCTCGAAGCTCCGGGCGAAAACGGTGACGGCCCAGCCGCGCGCGACACATTCCTGCGCCAGGCGCCGGAAATCGAGCTGAAGTCCGCCGTGCGGAAAGTACTTAAAAATGAGCAGTGCGATTTTCATAGTGCCCTAATATATCCCGCAGTCCGGGTTTTGGCAAGGCGGCGCTTGAAAAATCCGCATGTCTGTTGTATCTTATCGAACGGGAGAATAATCGATCATGCCTGAATTCCTGAAAATCACCAGCGCGCAGAACGATCGCGTCAAGCACGCGATCCGCCTCCGCGAACGGCGCGACCGCGAAAAAGAACAGCTGACCTTGCTCGAAGGCTACCGGGAACTCACCCGGGGCCGCGAATACGGCATGGAGATCGTCGAATGCTTTTACTCGCCGTCGCACTTCCTCGGGGCAAATGAAATGCCGCTCCTCCTCTCGCTCGCCGAAGCGGGCGTCCCCGTGGTCGAGCTCGCCCCCCACCTGCTCGAAAAAATAACCTACCGCGACCGCCCCGAGGGGTTGATCGCGATTGCGAAGATGAAGCGCCACACCCTCGATTCGATTCCGGTCTATCCCGACGGCCTTTACCTCGTCGCCGAAGCAATCGAGAAGCCGGGCAACCTCGGCTCGATCCTGCGCAGCGCCGACGCCGCCGGGGTGGACGGGTTGATCGTCTGCGACAAATGCACCGATATTTACAATCCCAACGTCATTCGCGCAAGCACCGGCGCGCTCTTCAGCGTCCCGCTCGCCGAAGCGACTTCGGAAGAGACCTTCGGCTGGCTCCGCCGGAACAACATCCGCATCCTCGCCGCCACGCCGCACACCGATCAAATCCACACCGGCGCCGACATGACCGGCCCGGTCGCGATCGCGGTCGGGCGCGAACAATGCGGTTTGAGCGACCTCTGGATGCGGAACTCCGATCTGCCGGTCAAAATTCCGATGCTGGGCAAAATCGATTCGCTCAACGTCGCGACCGCGACCACGATTTTACTTTACGAAGCCGCCCGTCAACGCAACTGGAAAACCCGCGGAGACGCTTCCCGATGAAAAAACGCAGCCTCTACATCGTCGATTATCTCCTCACCCCTGAAAAACGCATCGACCACGCCGCCGTCCTCTGCGAAAACAACCGAATTCTCGCCCTCGGCGGAATTTCCGGCTTCGACTTGAAGGCGGACATCGAAATCCACGAATTCAGCAACGCCTACCTGACCCCCGGTTTCGTCGACACCCACATCCACGGCGCGGGCGGTTTCGACTGTTCGTCGGTCGACAATTCGCCCCGTACGCTCGACGACATGAGCCGGATCCTGACCGGGCGCGGCGTGACCACCTTCATTCCGACCGTGGTGGCCGACCGGCCCGACCGGATGCTGGAGAACCTCGCCAAGCTGTCGAAGCTGATGGATTCGCCGCTCGACGGCGCGGAAGCAACCATGATCAACCTCGAGGGCCCCTTCATCAATCCCCTGAAACGCGGCGCCCAGGATGAATCGGCGATCCTGCCGATCGACCTCGGCTACGCGAGGGAACTCCTGGCCGCCGGGGGGGGCAAAGTCAAACTGATGACCTTCGCCCCCGAGCTCGCCGGAGCGGTCGAGCTGGTGGAATTCCTGTGCGCATCGAACGTCAAGCCGTCGATGGGCCACAGCATCGCCGAAGCCGCCGAAACGCTGCGCGCGATCGACGCCGGGGCGAGCCATTGCACGCACCTCTTCAACGGGATGCCGCCGCTGCACCAGCGCGAAATGAGTTTGTCGAACATCGCCTTGACCGACAACCGCGTGACGGTCGAAATGATCATCGACGGCCGCCACGTGCATCCCCGGATGGTCGACCTGGCCTGCCGCTGCAAACCGCTCAATCAGCTGATCGGGATCAGCGACTGCACGATGGCGGCGGGGATGCCGGACGGCGAATACCGGATCGGTCCTTCGCTGATCCGGGTCGAGGACGGTTTTTCGCAGACCGCCCAGCGCGCGCTGGCGGGGACGACGACCATGCTCGACACGGGCTGGCACAGTTTGATGAGCTGCGGCCATTTGCCCGAAATCAAAGCGGCGGCGGCGGTGACCCGCAACCCGGCCGAATCGCTGGGCATGACCGACCGCGGCATCCTGCTGCCGAACAAACGCGCCGACCTCGCGATTTTCGAATGCCATACCAACCGCCCGCTGATGACCGTCAGCAACGGGCGAATCGTTTACCGAAGTGAAAAGTGAAAGCCCCAATGACATTGCAATACGAGCTGCTTGACAGCGGCAATCTTCTGAAGCTGGAACAGGCCGGACCGTTCCGGCTGGTCCGCCCGGCGCTCAACGCCTTCTGGAAGCCGACGCTGCCGGAGAGCGAATGGAACCAAGCCGACGGTGTTTTTCACCGCGACAGCAGCGGCGGGGGCCGCTGGGAGTGGCGGAGCAAGGTTCCCGAATCATGGGATCTGATGTGGGGCAATTTCACCTTGCTGGCCAAACCGACCTCGTTCGGCCACCTTGGATTTTTCGCCGAACAGTACCGCAACTGGGCGTTTTTCGAAGAATGGCTGGGAGCGAGGCCGGGGGTGAACGCGTTGAATCTCTTCGCCTACTCCGGCGTCGGCTCGATGGCGATGGCGCGGGGCGGGGCCAAGGTCTGCCATCTTGACGCGGCGCGCGGCATGAATGAATGGGGGCGGGTCAACCAGGGCAAAAACGCAGACGTGCCCGACGCGATCCGCTGGATCGCCGACGACGCGGTCAAATTCTGCCGCCGGGAAATCCGGCGCGGGATGCGTTATCAATTGATCGCGCTGGACCCGCCGACCTTCGGGCGCGGCAGCAGCGGGCAGCTGTGGAAGGTGGAGAGTGACATCGGGGAATTGCTGGACCTCTGCCGTCAATTGATCGATCCTGGCAAGGATTTCTGTATTGAGCTGAGCTCACATTCGCCGGGCTTCACCCCGGTGGTGCTGGAGCGTCTGCTGCGCCAGAGCTTCGGCGAAAAAGGAATCGTAACCTCGACCGAAATGACCATCCCGGAACGCACGGGAAAATTCCTCCCGGCGGGAATCTCCACTCGATACCTCTCCAAATAAAGGCGAAGGCCCTCATCCGGGTCCTCTCTAGGACCGGGCGGACCTGTCCGCCCGGTTTTTATTTTTCGGATATGCCAAGACGAAGTTCAGGCCCTTTTTCGCTGCAAGTGCCACTGAACAGCGGTCACCGCCAGCATCAAAAAGGCGATTCCGGCGCACCACGCAAGGGCCCACGGCCTCGATTCGAAACCGCGTTCAACGAAGAACGAGAAAACGCCGAAGTAATTGCTCGCG
>JAVBUI010000280.1:0-7333 GCA_031555495.1 Victivallaceae bacterium
TCCGCGAGCACGGCTGTTACCGGCCGCCACTCGATCTGGTGGCGCTGTATCTCGAGTTGGCGGAGAAGTACGGGATGACTTTTTACTTCGGTCTTTACGACTCCGGAAAATACTGGCACAATCATGAATTCGGCAAGGAGATGGAGATCAGCCGCCGGGTCGCCGAAGAGGCATGGACGAAGTACGGCCGGAGCCGGTCGTTCGGCGGATGGTACCTCAATTTTGAGGTCAGCCGGGCATTTGCCGGAATTACCGAATTGTATCATGGGATGGGGCGTTTCGTCAAGGAGTTATCGGGGAATCTGCCGACTATGATTTCGCCGTATATCGAGGGCGTGAAGCAGCCGTGGTCGTTTGACGCGAGTGCGGTCAATGGGAATGCGATCGGGATCGGGCAGCACGAACGGGAATGGGATGAAATCCTCGGAAGCGTTCGGGGGGCGGTGGATGTGGTGGCGTTTCAGGACGGGCACTGCGATTATGACGAGCTGGCGGATTATCTGCGGGTGAATAAGGCGCTGGCGGACCGGCACGGGATGGTGAGCTGGACGAACTGCGAGTCGTTTGACCGGGACATGCCGATCCGTTTTTTGCCGATCAAGTGGGAGAAGATGTTATTGAAGCTGGAAGCGGCGAAGGCGGCGGGGATCGGGAAGGCGATTACCTTTGAGTTTTCGCATTTCATGAGTCCGAATTCTGGTTATTTGCAGGCGGGCCATTTGTTCGACCGCTACTGCGAGCACTTCGGCGTGGGCCTGCCGCAGGCCAGGTAAGGAGCGGAGCGACGCTATCCAGGCCCGCTCCGCTTGCAAAAACAATCCACACGCGCTCTATTGAAGACCGTATAAAAAAATCACACCCAAAGGGATTCGATCGATGAAACCAACACTCCTCCTCGCCGCCGCGCTTCTCGCGTCCGCCGTCTCCGCCGCCAATCCCCCCACGGAAACGGCGGAGGCGAAAAAAGCGCGGGTGAAAAAGCTCCTCACCGCCAAAACCGCTCAGATATCGACCGACTTTCCATATTATCAGAACCGTTCGGCGGCCAGTATTGCCTCGGAGCTCGAGGTCAACGGCTTCGACGGCGTCTATTACTTTGCGACGAGCGACCGCGTCATCATACCGGGACTGGTCTCCGAGCTTCAGCGCCGCGGTCTCGCGGTCGGGCTGATGACCTTGCCGAGCCTGGTCTACTGGTCGGAGAAAGCGCTCGCCGAGCGCCTTCCCTCCGACTGGCGGGACTGGATGATCCAGTTCACCGACGAGCGGATGAAGGATTACCGCTTCGTCGGCTTCGTCCATCCCCGATACAACGCATGGTATAAGCCTTATCTGGTCAAAATGCTCAAAGACCACGGCTTCGACGGCTTCACTTTCGCCGAAATCATGTATCCGATCTACGACGGTCCGGAACGGGCGAAACCACTTTATGGCGACATCAGCCCGGCGTTTCAGGCGGCGTTTAAAAAAGCGACCGGGAACACCGCTTTCCCGAACTTCACCGAGCCCGCCGACCCCAATTATTTCAAAGTCAATGTCAAGCTTTACCGCGAGCTCGTCGAGTACCGGGTGAAGACGATCAACGACTTTTACGACGATATCATCAACGGTCCGGGCGGGGCGCGGGAACATGTGCCGGGGATTGTGTTCGCGACCTGGACGCTTGGCATCAACATTCCGGGCGGGGTGGCGAAGCTGCGGGAGTGGGAGGGCAACGACATCGGGGCAATGATCCGCCGGGTCAGGCCGGACATGCACTTCATCCAGACCCATGCGCCGGACTGGTTGAATCCGAAGCTGCCGGGGAATTATGTCAATGGGTACAAGCCCTTTTTCGACGCGGTCCGGGCGGCCGATCCCGGGTTGAAGGTGGGATTGCAGACGGACGTCGGGTCGCAGGGGAGGATGCGGCGCGATCCGGCGTGGATGGGGAAATTTTATCAAACTTGCCGGGAGCAGGGGGTGGACAGCACGACTTACTATGAATTCTGCCTGCGATGGGAGGTTTACAATACGGCTCCGGAGCTGCGGAAAATCAGGCAGGAAGGGGAATTTCTGGCATTGATTTTCGACCAGCGGCTGGCGGCGGATGCGCATCGCGTGATGGAGGGGAAGAGAATCGGAAAATACGCCGTGTCGGCGGCATCGACGGACGGGAATACAATCCGGCTGAAGCTGGACGCGATACCGGAGCCGGGCGAACTGCTGACAGTTCCGGTGGGCGGGATTGCCGACGATCCGGGGGTTCGGTTGAATTTGTCGAACCTGCCGCCGATGCCGAAGGGACCGGTGAATACAGTGCCCGAGGGCAGTCGGATTACCCTCCCCGTCAACTGAAATTCACTGCGGATTGACCGGTTTATGCGGCACGGGACCGCTCGAGGCGCGGATCTGCAGGACGTCCGGGACGAAATCGGCGCGAAACGCCGCCTCGACTTCGGCGGCGGTCAAACGGTCCTCCAGGAGCTCGATCAGCAGCCGGGCGGCGAGCTCTCCGGTTTCGAAGTTGCGGCTCCGCAGCGCGGTGATCGGGGTCATTCCCCACTGGGTCAACTCCGTGTCGCTCCCCGCCACCACGCTGTAATCCTCCGGAAAATGGCGGTGATGGCGGTGAAACGTCTGCATGAAACCCGCGCAGATCTGATCGTTGGCGACCAGCGCGGTACAGTCGGCGAAGGCCGGGTGGAAGAGCGCCATTTCGCCGAGACTTGCGCCCCGGGTGAATTCGTCGCCTTCGACATAATGAGCCGTGAATACCGCCTCCAGCGCTTCGCGGCGGCTCCGGTTGCAGAGCGCCAGCGCGGCCTCCAGCTCCCGCCGCCGCTCCGGACAGGAGTAGGGCAGCAGGAGTTTTCGGTGGCCCTGATCGGCCAGGTAGGCGAAAATCGCGCCGCAGCTGCTGACGAAGTCGCTGTCCAGCCGGAAGAGGTTCCGGTCGTCGCAATTGCCGAGCACCGCGATCGGAATCCCCAGCGAACTCAAGGTCGAACCGGTCGAGCCGAGCATTCCGGCGATGATCAGCGCGTCGACATTGCGCTGGCGCAGCCCCGGCGGCATCACGAATTGCGTCACCGAGGTAAGGTCGTAACGGCTGATGCTGCAGCGGTAGTCGGCCGCTGCGCAAGCCGCTTCAATGCCCGCGAGGATCAAGCTGTAATAACTATTGGCCAGCCCCAGCGTCGCCGAGGAGGAGACGAGGTATCCCAGCTGCCGGGTCCGGCTGGTGCTCAGGGCCCGGGCCTGCGGCAGCGGGGTGTAATGGCACTCTTCGATGATCCGGCTGACCCGCTCGAAG
Source organism: Victivallaceae bacterium (assembly GCA_031555495.1). Lineage (GTDB taxonomy): Bacteria > Verrucomicrobiota > Lentisphaeria > Victivallales > Victivallaceae > JAVBUI01. The sequence continues at coordinate 3,296 of JAVBUI010000280.1, forward strand.
GTTTTCTGGTTGACCCGTTGCTTGGGATTGTTGTTGATCACCTCGGAAACAGTCGCTTTGGAGACGCCTGCCAGGGTCGCGATGTCGTTGATGGTGATCCGTTTGTCTTTTTTCATCATGCGGTCAAGATTCATCTTGATTGAAAACTTTCTCCAATATACTGTGCGCCGGGCGTCTTGTCAACGTTTGAGCAGCGCCACTTTCGTGATTTCGATCCGGGCGGGGCCGTGCACCGTATGGGATTGGCCGAGGAGCGGGACGAAGGTGAAGCGGTTTTTCGCCTGCGGCCGCAGCGGCAGCGAGGTATTCAGGACCAGCCGGGTCAGGGGACCGGCGTTTTCGGCGCGGACGACTTTGGCGGCGAAGCCGCTGCCGTCTCCGAGCTGGGTGTAAACCCACTGTCCTGCAAGCTCCTGCAAGCTGTCGGACGACGCCTTGACATAAAGCTCGGGAGCGAAAAGCTCGCGCGGCGTGAAAACCGTATCGGGACGTTCCGCCGTCGGAGCCGGTTCCAGCGCCAGGAACTTGGATGGGGCGCTCCGGACCGCGAAATCGCCGAGCTCGATGGTCCCGCCGTTGCGGGCGTAGCCCCAGGCGGGAGTGCCGTCGGCATGGCGGCGCAATACGGCGAGATTGCCGGAGAATTTGACGCCGTCGACCGTGCGCGTCTGGCGGTCCGGACTGCTGTAAACGGTATCGCTGCCCCGGGCGGTATGGATGGTCACGGCCGCCGCTTCGCCGTCGCGGAACCATTCGACCCGGTCGATTGCGGGCGCTTCTTTCGCCGCCAGGATTTCGTAGACGGCGCCGAAGACCGTGGCTGCTTTGGGCGCGGCGGCGCAGTGCCTGGTCAGGTGGTTGCCGCGAAGCTCGCCGAATTTGTGCTGTTTCGAGCCGTCAGGAAGACGCTTCTGCCAGACATAACGCCGCAGGTTCGGCGCCGTGGTGAAGAAATTTTCGCTTCCGGGCAGCGGATTGAGGAAGAAACGGGTGCGGACGCCGCTTTCTTCGCCGACGAATTCTCCGGCCAGAGGTTGTGCGCCGTCGACGCGGCGGACTTCCTGGAAGAAGTCGAGGTATTGGCCGTAGTCTTTCCCGCCGCGTTGTCCAAGCACATCGCGGAGCGTCCCCGGCAGCGGTGCGGAGGCGGCTGAGAGCTTGAGATCGCAAGCTTCGTTTTCGCTCTGCAGCAGGTAGAATTCATGGATTTCTCCTCCGGCCAGCCGGAAGAGGTCGACCGTATAGCTGCGGTCCGCGTCGAGCGGAACCTGCAGCAGCAGCCGTCGCCGTTCCCGGACGCGGTTGAAATCCGGGCCGGGCGCGGACGCTTCGACAAGCTGGAGCAAGCCGTCGCTGCCGGAGCCGTCTTCGTAGGCAAGCAGCCGCGATCGGGTGCGTTTGTCGGCCTGGAGCGAATACGGCTCCGCCTTGCGGTCCCAGACCATCGCGGTGTTGTGGTAACGGGCGCTGTGGAAGAAATATTTGTGGTTCGAGCTGAAGCCGTCGCGGTAGGCGGCGTAACCGGCGTCCGGCACCTGGTCGCTGCCGCCGCCCCAGAGCTGAAGCGTCAGGCTATCCATGTGCTGGTGCCCGCCGCGGTAGGGTATTCCGTAAACGACCGGAGGAAAGGCAAGGTAGCTCTGGCGCAGATGTTTTCCCTCGCCGTGGCGCAGCGAAAACAGCCCGAAAAGGTTGAACTCAAGGTTGGCGGTGTCCGGGTTCGGCCGGTCGGAAGCGGACGGCTTGACCGGGCAATGGGTGTCTCCGAGCGGCAGCAGCCGTCCGTCGGGGAGGTGCAAACGGTCGATCGCGGTCATCGCCCGGCTGTAGAGCGGCCAGCGGGCGCCGAAGCCGGGGCCGTTGAAGCGAACATTGTCGGTGATTTCGCGGAAACCGGCGGGATCGCGGAATTGTTCGAAGTTGAAAACGGCCCAGCGCAGATGGTTGGTGACCTGCAGCTGGTAGGAGGTGGACAAGTCGCAGTAAACGCCGTCCTCGAGGAACATGTTCCGGGTCATGAAGCGGTCGGCGAAGCGCATCCATTCGCGCATCAGCTCCGGTGAATCGAGCACCAATGCGGTGCCGGTGCCGCTCTGGATCGCGTGCGGCATCATATTGTGGATCTCCCCGCTGTCGCCGAGGCGGCGCAGCAGGATGTAGGAGACACGCGCAAACCAGTTTTCGATCACGCCGCGGGCGTCGGGGGGAAGTTTGCTCCAGGCCGGAGAGGAGTAGAGCCGGTCGTAGGCGTAAACGCCGGGCGGGATGGTCCTCCCGGAGTTGAAAAAGTCCAACGACATCTCGTTCAAATGGGCGGTTTTGCGGGCGACGGTTTCGAGCAAACGCAAGGATCGCTCGGCATAGTCGGCCTTTTCGCCGCCGGAACAGGCGTGGGCGAAGAGGTTGGCCAGGTCTTCATAATGCCCGGCGCGCTGGTTGACGAAGCGTATTTTCGCCGCCTCGGCTTCGGCGGCGGCGAGGAGTTCACTCATCGGCATCGCGGCGGCCTGTTGAAATTCCTTTTGCAGCTTCGGAAGCGTTTCGGTTTCCAGATAGGGCAAATTGAGTTGTTCCTCCGGATGACTGAGCACCGGATGGGACGGCGGCGCGGCCGGGGCGGTCAGCGCGCACAACAGCGCCGCCAGCGGAAGGAGTTTTTTCATCATGAGTCTCTTTCGTTGGTCACGGAATTAATATAGCGCGCCGGTGACGATGCTGCAATCGCCGGGAGCTCCGGCGGCAAAGGTGTAACTGGCCTGATAGACGGAGATTCCAGTCGCCGTGCCGGAGACGGCGGGTACCGCGAACTGGGCCGCGACCACCTCCCGGGGCGTATGGGAGCCGACGTGGCCGTCGAGGAAAAGCATGTTGGCCTTGCGGTTGTGCAAGGGAAAGAGGCGCGAATAGGAGTTGGGATTGGCCCCGGCGCTCGAAACGTAGTGCATGCGGGTGGCGGAGAGTCCGTTCAAGGTTGTGTCGGTCGGCGTATAACCGGTGTCGGCCAGCAAAAAGACCCGGGAAAACCCGGCCTTGGCGACGGCGGCGGTTTTCATGGAAAAAGCGGGCAGCGACGCGGCGTTGGAATAACTGCCGCCGTAAGCGTTGGCCGGGGTGATCAGTTTCTTCACCTGCTGTTGAACGGGACAGAAGATGGTTTGATCGTAGGCGTTGCTCGGCGGATCGTAGGTCGGGATGTATTTGCCGGAGCCGAGGGCGGTGGGCCAGTTGGCGCCCGAGGCGCTGTAGAAGGCGGAGGCGGAGTTGTTGTTGACCCACTGCTGTTCGTTGTCGCCGAGGTACAGCGTGGCGTAGACGCCGACGTTCTTCAGGTTGCTGGTGCATTTGATGGCCATCGCGGTGCTGCGGGCCCGGTTCAACGCGGGCAGCAGCATCGACGCCAGAATGGCGATGATCGCAATCACCACCAGGAGTTCGATGAGGGTGAAGGCGGTTTTTTTCATCGAAGGAGCCTTTCTCGTTGCTGATCCGGACTTGATGGCGGATCCATTGTTACATTAAATCGAACCGGTTCGAATTCCTGGATCATATTATAAATCAAACCGGTTCGAATGTCAACCCTGAAATGAAAAAAAGTCGTTCTTTTTATCGGTTTTCGGTGAAAAGGACCAAAAAGACCGAAAGGACGCAGGCCTCTGCTCTGACTGACCGTCCACCATGCGCCTCGCGTCCACCACGACTGATCTCATGCGGCAGTGTAGGTGGGAGAGCATTCGTGGCATCGATACTCCACGATACCGCGTGCCGCAGAGGGCCTTACGCGGTGTCGAACTGCCACGCACTGCATAAAGTACGGACGCGAGGGAATCTTTCCGCAGAAAAGCGGGAAGATTCCGGAGCCTTTGGAGCAGGGGGTCAAGAGGGGGCGAACCTTTTTTTTAGACGACACCGACAAAAGTGTCGTTCCTTGAAAAGACCTTGGATAGAAGTTTTCTCTTCAAGCGACTTGCGGATGACATGGGGCCTTCCAGAGCGATTGTCTTGTTTCAAAGGCTTGCAGACGGCCTCGCACGAGCAAAT
>JAVBUI010000184.1:0-6703 GCA_031555495.1 Victivallaceae bacterium
TTTACGGGTCGAAAAATGCTGCTGTTCGACCCGCCGCTGGGCGGTCTCAATCGACTTGTTGAGCCACGAATGCTGGAGCTCTTCACCCTCTTCGAGGCCGAAGCGTTCGAAAATCTTGACGATCCGGTCGGAGCCGAAAAGGCGCATCAGGTTGTCTTCAAGCGAAACATAGAACTTCGACGAGCCCGGGTCGCCCTGGCGCGAACAACGTCCGCGCAGCTGGCGGTCGATCCGACGCGAATCGTGCCGGGAACTCCCGATCACGTGCAGCCCGCCGAGGTCGGCGACGCCGGGGCCAAGCTTGATGTCGGTACCGCGTCCGGCCATGTTGGTGGCGACGGTGACCGCCCCCTGCTGACCGGCGCCGGCGACGATTTCGGCTTCGCGCTGGTGATTCTTGGCGTTGAGCACGTTATGGGGACTATTGCGGCGTTTGAGCATCCGGCTCAGGACTTCGGAGTCTTCAACCGAAATCGTGCCGAGCAGAACCGGCTGGCCGCTCTGGTGGCGTTTTTCGACCTCATCGACGATGGCGTTGAATTTCTCGCGCTTGGTCTTGAAGATTGAGTCGTTTTCGTCCTTGCGGATGCAGGGGCGGTTGGTCGGCACCACGGTTACGCCGAGCTTGTAGATCTGATGGAATTCCGACGCTTCCGTTTCGGCGGTCCCGGTCATCCCGGCGAGCTTTTTGTACATCCGGAAGTAGTTCTGGATGGTGATCGTCGCCATGGTCTGCGTTTCCTGCTCGATCTCGACGCCTTCCTTGGCCTCGAGCGCCTGGTGGAGCCCGTCGCTGAAGCGGCGGCCCGGCATCATCCGGCCGGTGTGCTCGTCGACGATCATTACTTTGCCTTCCTGGACGACGTAATGAATGTCTTTTTCAAACAGGCAATAAGCTTTGAGGAGCTGCGAAAGGTCGTGGAGACGTTCGCTCTTGCGCATGAACTGCTGCTGGAACTCTTCACGGTTCTTCAGCCGCTCGGCTTCATCGCAGGAGGGATCGTTCTCGATCCGGTGGATTTCGGCGAGCAAGTCGGGGACGACGAAAGCGGTCGGGTCGTCCGGCGAAATCGCCTTGCGGCCCTTTTCGGTCAGGTCGGCCTCGTGCGAACGCTCGTCGATCGCGAAGAAGAGAACGCTCTGGACCTCCTGCAGCATCCCGCGGTTGCTGTCGCTGCGGACGAAGGTTTCGACCTTCTCAAGCTCTTTCAGAATCGCGCCGTCTTCGAGCACGTGGAGCAGCTGTTTGTGGGTCGGCATCCCGAATTTGACCTGGAGGAGTTTCGTCAACGCTTCTTCGCGAACTTCCTTGGAAGCGTTTTCGTCGCCGAGGGTTTCGCGCGCTTCGCGGACCAGGCGCGAACAGAGGAGGTTCTGCTGGGAATAAAGGGTCCCGACCAGCCCCTTGAGTTCATCGAACTGGTGCGTCGACATCGGCACCGGACCGGAAATGATCAAAGGCGTGCGGGCTTCGTCGATCAGGATGCTGTCGATTTCGTCGATGATCGCATAATAATAGTCGCGCTGAACCAACTGGTCCGGCTCGGAAGCCATGCCCATGTCGCGGAGGTAGTCGAAGCCGAATTCGCTGTTGGTGCCGTAGGTGATGTCGCAGGCGTACTGCGCCTTGCGGACGTGCGGCGGCTGCATGTTCTGGAGGCAGCCGACGGTGAGGCCGAGGAAGGTGAAGATCGCGCCCATCCACTCGGAGTCGCGGAGCGCGAGGTAATCATTGACGGTGACCAGTTGGCAGTTGCGGCCCGAGAGGGCGTTGAGGTACAAGGGAAGCGTCCCCACCAGCGTTTTGCCTTCCCCGGTCGCCATTTCGGCGATGTGGCCCCGGTGAAGCGCGATTCCGCCGAGGAGCTGGACGTCGAAGGGAACCATGTCCCACTTGAGCGTCTGGCCGCAAACCACGATTTCCTTGCCGACCAGGCGGCGGCAGCAGTTTTTGACCGTGGCAAAGGCTTCGCAGAGCAGCGAATCGAGCGTTTCGCCGGCGGCGACGCGCGCTTTGAATTCGTCGGTCTTGGCGCGAAGCTGATCGTCGCTCAGCGACTGATAATTTTTTTCAAACTCATTGATCTTTGCGACCAGCGGCTTCCAGCGGCGCAAATCGCGCTGCGACTTGGTGCCGAAGACCACTTTCAAAACCGACGTAAGCATAACACCACTCCTCCGAAGCCGTTCCGGCTTCCTGCTGTTCTCCCGAAAGGCGCCCTCCCGATACGCGGCGGCGCCCGATATCTTCGGTCAATCCCGCAAGCGGGATATTTGTTGCAATATAAAATACCAAAACACATCCGAATCAGATTTTCCGCTTCGGATGTGAGGTCAGACTTGTTCAGGCAAGCTTACTTTGAACCGGGCCGGTCAAGCTTGGCCCCGTCGCGGCAGAGCGGACACTCGGCCGGGTCAAAGGTCGGCAGCATCAGCCGCAGCGCGCTCTTCATCGGAACATCGAACTGCGCCGCTCCGCCGGAGCGGTCGACCACCACCGCGACTCCGACGACTTCGCCGCCAAGCGAACGCACGAGGTCGATAGTCTGCTGAACGCGGCCGCCCTGGGTGACCACGTCTTCGGCGACCAGAATCTTTTCGCCGGGTTTGATTTCAAACCCGCGCTTCAGGATCAGTTGCCCCTCTTCCTTGTCGGCGAAAATCGCTTTGCAGCCGAGCGCGCGGGCCACTTCCTGCCCGACGATCAGCCCGCCGACCGCGGGAGAAATCACCGTCTCGATTTCAGTTCCGCCAAAGGCTTCGGCCAGGTGCCGACAGACTGCTTCGGCCTTGTCGGGGTATTGCAGCAGCAGCGCGGCCTGAAAAAAACGGTTGCTGTGGCGGCCGCTGCGGAGCTGGAAATGACCGGTCAGCAAAGCGCCGGAGCTTTCACAAATTTCAATTACCTGTTCTTCAGTCATAATAAAAACCTCAAATATTGTCAGCGGAACGTGTCCGGCGAAGAAGGCTCGATCCACAAATGGAAATCGACCTTCCGGTCTCCGAAATTCAAAGTCAGCAAGGTATTGAGCCGGGTCAGCAGAAGCGCGTACGGAATCTTGACCTCGCCCCCGGCGACGTTGACCGAAACGTTGCTGTCGCCGAGGATGTCCTCGGCTTCGCGGATCGCGACCACCAGACCGAGCATCCGGCGGAGTTTATCCCGGAGCTCTTTGTCGAATTCATAAGTCCGGTGGCACTTGCGGCAAACCGCCTGAAAATCGCGCGAAGCGACATCCGCCAGGTTGAATTTGATCACGCCGTCGCAGTTGCCGTCGAGGCAATGAAAATCGATCTGCGCCTTGGCGCCGATACCCGCGCCAGCGGAAGTTTTGCTCATTGTAGATTCTTTCCCGCCGCTTATTCCGCGTCGACCAGCGTCTTGTAAATTTTGCCCTCGTCGGGGGTGCCGGCGGTCAGCTTGGCGAGAAGTTCGACGTTGCGCAATTTGCGCGAAACGCTGCCGAGGAGCTGGAGGTAGGCTTCCGGGTTTTCGTCGGGAGCGACGGTGAAGACCGCGACGCGGATCGGCTGGTCGTCCTGCGACTGATAATCGGTGATCGGCTGCTCGGTGACGCCGACGATCACCACCGGCTCGGGGATGTCGTTGACGCGGATGTGGGGCAGCGCGAGGCCGTTGCCGACGCCGGTGGTCATCATGTGTTCGCGCTTCCAGGTCATCCGGTAGATCATGTCACGGCTGAGCTTGGTCAGATCGGCGGCTTTGCTGATCAGCTCGTCCATGATTTCAAGCTTGTTGGAGCCGCGAAGAACCATGACGGAGTCTTCATTGATATAGCTGGTAAAATCGTACTTCATTTGCTTCCCTCAATTTGATTTGCCGACTTTCATTTGCCTTATTATAACGCACATTCACACGTTTTTCCAACCGAAAAAGGAAAAACATCGCCCTTTTTGGCGCTTTCATTCCAAAAAGGCCCGGATTTCCCGGCGCGCCTCCGGGTGATCCATCAGAAATGCGTGTCCCGCGTCGACGATCCGGCGCTCCGATTCGCGCCGGTAAACGGTCGATTCAAAGGGCACTTTGCGGTCGAAACGGGCAATGATCGAGACGCTGTCCCAGTCAGGCTCCGGCAACTCCCCCAGCGCGTCGTTGCGGTCGCTCAGATCGGTCAGGCTCCGGACCAGGAATTGCGCAAGGCCGGGCAACCGGCGGAGCCAGCGCGCCGCCACCGGGGAGCCGCCGTGGGGGACGGCCAGATAAATGATTTTCCCGCGCCGCTCCGGCGGCAGCAGCCCGTCATTGCCGAGACCGAGCCGGGTGACCAATCCTCCCATGCTGTGGTTGATAATGTGAATTTTTTTCCCTTGAAAGGTTTCGGCGACTTCGAGAAAATAGTCGCGAAAAAGCGCGGCGTGTTTCGCCAGCCGAGCCCGGGTGGTCCGGTAGTCGAAGATGAAAACCGTGTAGCCGCGATCGCGCAACTCGCGTCCCAGCTTCAGCATCGTCCAGCTTCGGTGAATCAGGCCATGAACGAGCACGACGGCTTCGCCGTTGCTCTGATCAGGCGTCATGACCACTTTATGCGTGCCGAAGAGATATTTCGCGTATTGAATCATTGATTTTTCCGTGATGCGCTGTATTTTAATCCATCATGAATATAGCTGTTGCATTCGATTCTTTCAAGCATGCATTGCGAAGTCCCGAAGCCTGTCGCGCTTTTGCCGACGGCGTGAGGGAGGTGGCTCCCGACGCCGGAATCGTCGAAATCCCGCTCGCCGACGGCGGCGAAGGGACTCTCGAAGCCGCCGCAGCCGCGGGCGGCGAAGTCGTTGAATTTCCAATCAGCGATCCCCTGGGCCGTCCGGTCTCCGCCAAAGCGCTGCTGACCGGCCCCGAAAGCGCTCTCATCGAAGTCGCTTCGGGCTGCGGAATCGAACTTCTCCATCCCTCCGAACTCGATCCCCTCCGCTGCTCGACCTATGGGGTCGGCGAACTCCTTGCCGCCCTCGCCCGGCGCGGCGTCAGGCGCTGCGTCGTCGGCCTCGGCGGCAGCGCCACCGTGGACGGCGGGATCGGCATGCTGCAGGCGCTGGGCTGGCGATTCTTCGACCGCGCGGGACAACTCATCGCTCCCCGAGCCGGAGGCGAAGCGCTTGCCCGGGTGGTCCGGGTCGAAGCCCCCTCGCCCCGGCCTGAACTTGCCATCATTCCCGCCTCCGATGTGACCAATCCCCTTACCGGCCCCGCCGGCGCGGCGCCGGTTTTCGGCCCCCAGAAGGGCGCGACGCCCGGCATGATCGCCATTCTCGACGCGGGGCTCCGCAACTACCGCGAAGCGTGGGGAATCGACGGCGAAACTCCCGGCGACGGGGCGGCGGGCGGGCTCGGCTTCGCCTTTCGCGCCGCTTTCGGCGCGCGCTGCGTGCCGGGGGCGGAGCTGATTCTCGACTTGACCGATTTCGACCGCCGGATCGCCGGATGCGATTTCGTCGTCACCGGCGAAGGCCGCTCCGACACCCAGACGCTCTCCGGCAAACTCCCGGTCACCGTCGCCCGCCGGGCCGCCCGGCTCGGCATTCCGACCATTTTGATTTCAGGTGCGTTGGCCGGCGACGCGGAAGCGCTCCGCGGCGAATTCGCCGCCCTCTTCAGCCTCGCCTCCGGTCCCGGCACCCTCGAAGAGGCACTCCGATCAACCCCTGAAAACCTCCGCCGGATGGGCCGCAACCTGGGCGCCCTGCTCAGGAATGCGACGGCCACATGATCATGCCGAAACCGGCACAGCGGAGCTCCGGTCCGTCTACGAGCATCCGCTCGGCGGTGAAGCGCCAGTAGCGGCCCGTGGCCTCTGCAAAGGGAACCACTTGCGGCACCGGATTGGCCCGCAGGTTGGAGAATTCGCCGGAGACGACGGCCTGCCATTGACGGCCGTCCATGCTGCATTCCACGAGATAACGGTCGGGAGTCCCCGGCGGCACGCTTTCGTCCGGAATGAAGCCGAAACCGTAATAGGCCCGCGCGCCCTCCGCTCCCAAGTCCAGCGTGAACGACCGGCCGCGAATCTCGGGATGGAACACCTGAAGGTCGCTTCGGGAACGGAAAACATCGTCCGCCCGGGGGGGCTCAAGCAATTCCGGAGGCGCGAGAAAAGTTTCCAGCCTGGCGGGGCAGCCATTGCCGGTACGCACTTCGACGCGGTCCGCCCGGACCGCTTGCGGCAGCCGGAGCAACCGGTTGGGACCGATGAGCTTCCCCGCCGTCGCGACTTTGCCGTCGGCGACTACTTCGTAACCGCGCACGGCTTCAACGCCCTCTCCTTCGCTCAGGCGGATCAGATTGAATTCATGCGCATCGGGAACGGCGAACAAACGGTCGACGGCGCTTTTGAATTCCCGCAGCCTGGCGACGTCGTTTTCATGCAGCAGGCCGCGCCGGTCGGGGGCGATGCCGAGGTTGAGGAATCCGCCGCGCCCGACCGAACGGCAATAAATGTCGATCAGCTGCGCCGTACTGCGAAGCCGAGTGTCGTCCCCCGCGTGGTAAAACCAGCCGGGCCGCAGCGGCACATCGCACTCAGGCGGCATCCAGAAGCGCCCCCCGGGGTCGCCGAGCGGCGCGGGCCGGTTGTCGATCATGCCGGGCGCCGAGCAGAACGCGCCTTCGCGCGTGACCGGCGTATAGCGGCAGCTCGCCTCGTCGGCGGCGAAGCCGCGTTCATTGCCGACCCAGCGCAGATCC
>JAVBUI010000361.1:0-6975 GCA_031555495.1 Victivallaceae bacterium
CCGCCGCGGCCAAACGGCTGGCAGCGCAACAGCCGCCAGCAAGTGAGAATTCCTCCCCGGATCGCTCCGTGCCGCTCAAACGCTTCGACCGCATAGTGCGAACAGCTCGGTGTGAAGCGGCAGCACGGCGGCAGCCACGGGGAAATCGTCCATTGATAGATCCGGACGATGCCAATCAACATTCGGGCGGGGATTCGGCGAATTCCCGCGCCAATACTTTGCTCCGGCACAGCAGCGCCGCAAGCTCTTTCGTCGCCTGCTGCCTTTTCCAATCGGCCATCTGGCGGCGCGGAATCAGTATGAGGTGGCATGTCTCGAGCTCCGATTTGAGAAGTCTGTAACTCTCCCAGAGCAGCCGCCGGGCGCGATTCCGCTCCACGGACAGCAGACTGTACTTTTTGCCGCATACCACTCCGCAGCGGGTGAGGCCGTCCGGGGACGGCGCCACGACCGCAAGCATACCTTTGCCGACAAACTTTACACCGCAGTTACGCACATGATCGAATTCCGACTTGAAGCGTATTTTCTCCGCCTTTTGCAAAGTTTTCACCCCCGACCGCGTCCGGAACGCATCCGAAACACCGGCGGGGGAGATTTCATCGGCAATGTGACGGTTCATCAGGCGGTCAGCCGGGCACGGCCCTTCTGGCGACGGCGTCTGATTACGGCACGACCGCCGCGGGTCGCCATTCTGGCGCGGAAACCGAGCTTGCGCTTTCTCTTGCGGACGGAGGGCTGAAACGTTCTCTTCATGGTCTGGATTCCTTCTCATATTCATTTGCGCAATGCCGCGACGGCGCGGCAGTGCCGTTGTTGATTATCGTACACTATGAACCATTAATGTACCACCGTTTCGGCGTTTCGTCAAGCAGCTTTTGCAAAAAACGGCGTTTTTCGGAAGCGGCTTTGCTCAGCGGGTCTCGATCGGGGTGATTTTGAAGGGCTTCAGCACCGACGCGTCCCAGCCATCCACCCGGTAGCTGACGCCGACGATCCGGACTTTTTTCTCCGCCAGGGCGTCGAACTTCTTGCCGGACTTGCCGACGTGGATCAGATACTGCAATTGATACTTCCCGTCTTTGACCACCGCCAGCGCGAATTTGATGCCGCCGGTGTTCTTGATCGGCAGGAAATCGCCGGTCACGGTGACTTCACGTCCGCTGCCGGAAACCACCGGGAGATCGTCAAAGGGAAGTTCCTCGATTTTGGCAGGCCCGGCCGCGGGAGGATTCTTCGGCGCTTCGGGCTTTTTGTCGTCATTTTTCACCGTTGCCACCGCCGGAGAGCCGTCCAGCTTCGGAAGTTTCGAAAGGTCGCCGCTGACCATTGAACGCGCCACATAACCCGCAATGCCCGGAGGCGGCGCGATTTTGACCCATTCGCCCTTGCCGTCGTCCAGGATTTTGACCGCAACAGCCGCTTCGCAGCGGCCAAGGGCCGGGAAATTGGTGCCGGGGCCGGAACGGAGATTGCATCTGGCGGCGGTTTTGCCGTCTTTCAGCAGCGAACGCGCGATGTAAGCCGCCGCCGGTTCGATTTCGACCCACTGGTCGTTGGCGCGGAGCGCGGTGACCTTCTCGCCGTCGCCGAGCTTCCCGACCACCGCGGAAGAAGTGGACTGTCCCGCGCGGACATTGAGCCGGTCGACCTTTGAAGTAATGATTTCGCCGCCATTGAGCATCGAGCCGCAGGCCAGCAGCAGCGCCGCCATCCACACCGAAAAACGCATCTTGTCATCCCCGATTATAAAAAATTGTCGTTATTCCGTAATGTAACGGCACTTCCGGCAAATGCAATCGCCGGTAATTGATTTTTCGCGACTTTCGGGCTATTTTATAAGAACCACGATCAGGATGCGCCTGACCGGGCAAGCGCAAGGAAAAAAATGTCGAAGCTGGAACAATTCATCCGTCACCTCTCTTCCGAACGCCAGAGCAGCGATCACACCATTAAAAGTTACGTCCGCGATATCCGCCAATTCGCTCAATTGGTCAAAGGCGATGAAGAATTCGATCAATGGGAAGCCGTGACCAAGGACGACGGGCGCACTTTTCTTTATGAACTTCATCAGAAGGAAGAGGCGAAGAGCTCGATTCAGCGGAAACTCTCCGCGATGCGTTCCTTTTTCCGCTTTCTTGAACGCGAAAAACTGACGGCATCGAATCCGTTCATCCTGCTTTCGGCGCCCAAAAAGGAACAGAACCTGCCTCAATTGCTCTCGATCAACGCCATCGACCGGCTGCTGGAGGGGGTTCACGGCTATTACGACTCGGGCAATTCCAAGAGCGAGGAGGCCGCCGACTTCGGACGGGCCCGCGACCTGGCGATCATCGAAACGATTTACAGCGCGGGGCTTCGCATCAGCGAGGCGGTTGGGCTTGATTACGGGAGTCTCGACCTCGCCGCCGGGGCGATCCTGGTGCGCGGGAAGGGCAAAAAGGAGCGGCTCGGGATGCTCGGGTCCGCGGCGGTCAAGTCGCTTCGGAATTATCTGCCGTTCCGGCCGGCGGCGGGGGCGACGCGCGATGCGGATTCGCCGCTGTTCATCAACCGCTTCGGGGAGCGCTTGAGCTGCCGGAGTTTTCAGCGCAACCTCAAGAATTATCTGCTTCAGGCGGGATTGCCGCCGGATTTGACGCCGCATAAGCTGCGGCATTCGTTTGCGACGCATCTGCTTGACGCGGGGGCGGATTTGCGAAGCGTCCAGGAGCTGCTGGGGCATGAAAACTTGAGTACGACACAGATTTACACCCACGTCAGCACCGCCCGGATGAAGGAGACCTACGCGCAGGCGCATCCGAGAGCCGGGCGCAAGAAAAAATGATGCTGTTGTAAAAGTCCGCATATCACCAAAAAACGTGGAGAGGATCGTCATGCTGACCTGCCGCTGCCCCGGATGCAATGTGACCTTCCGGCACGAGGATGCCGAGGCGGTCTTCTGCCCGAAATGCAAAACGACGCTATGTGAGATTGTGGAAGAAGATTCATCCGAAGAAGAATGCCCGGACCTTGATCGGAAAGGCGGGAAGATTTTTCTGAATCTTTGGATTTCTCATCTGTTTTTTGGCGGACTCGTTAATTTATTGCTGTTTATGCTGTTCGGGCTCTGGGCAAGCGCGGCGGCGATGATACTGAACGGGTGGCTGTTCGGCAAGGCGTGCATATTTTCCGGAATCCCGGGATACGGCCGATTGATCCGGAAAAGTACAATCGCGTTGCTTCTTGCCTTTGCGTTTTTTTATCTGCTTCCGGCACTGATTTACTCCCTCGTGGAGATTGACGTCATGTGGATGGCCGGACTGCTTTTCTTCGGATTTTCGGGCATTTTTCTGGGGAGTTTTCACGGTCTTCCGAGAGCCGGGTTCGCCGCCGGGGCGTTTGCGCTTGCGCTCTTTTTCTTTTACGCCGAGCCGCAGTACTGGTTTTATTCCATTCCCGTGGATAAAGAGTGGAGCCGGGCGGTAAACCTAACGCAGACGGAGCCTCTTTTTGCCAAGGTGGGGTACGGCAGCTGCAAGGCATTTCAGGGGAAACTCTATTATCAGTCGGGGAAAGCGACCGTTGCCTACGATCCCGACTTGGAAAAGTGGACCGGGCAATCCTGCCGCGCGGAAGAAATGTTTCCCGTCAAAGCCGGGCTGCCGGTCGTGATCCCATACCGGCAAAACTGCGGCGCCAACTATCGCGGCGATCCTCCCGCCGCGCCGGAACTGATTCTGAAAGACGCTCCCGAAGGCCCCGTCAGCCGTTACCCGATCGATATCAAAACGCTGTATCCGGAATACAACGCCCCGACCACCGAAAACGTCTGTTTTACCGCAACCCCGGTCCGCGTTCTCGAGGATGGGCGTTTGTATTTCACCTACACTTTGACCTGGAAACGTTTTTCGTATGGTCCGGGCAACAACATCCGCTCCTCCGGTGATGCAAATTACCTTTCTCCCGGCACAATCAGATTGGACCGGAAAAGTGGACGCTGCGAAGTGACGCGCGGCCGGGAAATGCAATACAGCAATCTGAAGAGCACCGCAACCGATGACAAACTGATGGTCTTTTTCCGCGCGCCGTATCATGACAAAAGCCGATATGATTATTACAGTGAATTTGATTTCAACACCGGCAAATGGAGTGAAAGAGAGCCGTTTTTCATGTGGGAATCGACGAATACGCTTTACCGGTCCTTTTTTTGGATTGAGGAAGGAGTCCTGCATTGCATCCTGGGGGATGAACATCAGCATCGCGTGCGTGCGCCGCTGGCGCTGCTGGGCATGGATGGATATCGCCGTCCGGGAAAAATCCTGTATTTGCGGCGCGATCTGCAGGCGGAAAAATGGAGCGGACTCCGCAATCTGTCGCGGGGAATCAAATTTATGAGCCATCCCCAAGCGGCGCAGGAGGGAAAAACGTTCGCGGTCGTATGGGGCGGAAAACAACGCGGAGAAGGCCTGTTTGCCTCCGATGTTTCGTCTCTGTATTATGCATTCAGCATGGACGGCGGCATCCAATGGACCGGACCGTTGGAAATTCCAGTGCCGCCCGGCCTGAAGGTCAGCTTATCGCGCCCGGCGGTGATGAACGGGATCTTGTATCTGTTCTTCACCGCAGTCCCGGAAGACGCACGCTGGTACGGCGACCGGGAAGGTCTTTTTTTCATGACCCGGAAATTGCCGGAGGCGCCCCCGCAAAAATAAAAACGGCTCCCGTGATGGGAGCCGTTTGCAAAGCCGTGATCAGAGCGGCAGCGGCGCTTGCCTGACGCCGCTGGCTTCGAGTTCGGCGATCACTTTGCCGGAGGCGTCGACTTCGGCGGCGCTGAAGCGGGCCTTGCTCTTCGGCAGGGTTTTCCCCGGCGCGGCGAAGCGGACGAGGTAGCGGCGGCCGTCGTCGGCGGCGACCGTCACTTCCGAGATGCCGTCGACGGTCCTGGCACTGACTTCCGGGGCCTTGGCGCCCGCTTTCACCACCGAGAGGACCGACAACAATTCGGTCTCCTTGACCGGGCCGGTCGCCGCGGTCAAATGGTAGTTGTCGACCATGTAGGGCTTGGTCTGCTCGACCACCGGCGGATCAAATTCGGTGAATTGCCTGAACGCGAGCTTGCCGGGCGAGAAGAACCGGACTGCGAGCGACGCTTTGGGACGGGTGATGAGAACCGTCTGCGCCTTCTGGTCGATTTTCATTTCGTCGAGCGCGTGGAGCCAGTATTCAAAGGTGCGCGGCGTCGCCGAAGCGAGCTCGTCGCGAACCACGAAAACCCCCGGCTGCTTCAAAAAGACCACATCGCGGACCGCTTTTGTGAGACGCTTGCCGTAGGAGGGCGTCGCGTCGCCGGAAGTCACCGTGAAAAGCTTGCTGTCGGCGAAATCGGTGATTTTGCCGGTCGCCTCGGGGCCGATGTCCTGCCCTTTGCCGCCGTCAGTGGTGATGGCGCACTTGGCGCGGGTGCTTCTCGTCCAGTACCGGTGGTGCTTCGAATAATAGTAGTTGTAATAACCGGTCGGAATCGCCAGCGGTTCGCCGAAGGCCTCGATCGCAAAGGCGTTCTGGTCTTCGTGCCCGTGCGAAACCGCGCCGTAGGGATTGGAGTGAAACTTCATCCCGATGTGGTTTTCGCCGTCGACGAGGGTATTGTGGAGCGCCGCCAGTCCGACGTCGGCGAAGAGCCGCGAAGTCGGCAGATCCGTCGGGGCTTTGGATGCAAGGTCGCGGTCCTGGACGATCGCGCTGATGTTGCCGGTCTGGGTGCTTCCGGCCTGTTCGTTGTAGAACTTGAGGCGAGGATCGCGGTTGAGGAGCGCGAAGACGTAAAGCGTGGCGCCGAACCAGCGCGGCGTCGCCTCGGCGTAGCCGTCGCCGAAAACCTGGCGTTTGGCGAAGGGCGGCGTGCTGTAATACAAATAGTACGGCGTATTCTTGAAAAACGGCTTCGCGGCGAGATTGAGCCCGGTCGACTGCTTGACCGCGACCAGGAAATGGGTGATGAATTCCATGTACGAGGCCCAGTAATGGGTGCCTTCGTTCCAGCCGCCCTCGGGGCCGCCCCAGCAGGGGTAGGCGCCGTAATAGATCCGGAGCGCGTAATCGAGGTACTTTTTGGCCTCCGGGTGTTCCGGGATCAATTCGATCGCGGCCTCACCCATGAAGCCGGTCATCCGTCCGGCATGGCTTTCGTAGGGATTGTTGTCGAAGGGACGCTTCAGCAAATACTGATACAGCTGGCGGGTGCGTTCGAGCATCACGGCTTCGACTTTGGCGCGTTCTTCGGGGGTGAAGAGCTCGCAGGTCCAGTCGTAGGCGCGGACGCCGCGCATCATCAGCCACATCGCGGGTTCATCGTTGTGGGTCAGTTCGGTCGAGCCTTTGGGGTCCCAGCCGAAGAAGTGAAGCACCCGGCGGCGGGCCTCTTCGCCCGCTTTGCGGTCGCCGGTAAGCAAATAGGCGAGCCCGGCCTGCTCCATTTTGTCCATCGGGGGACGGGTGGTGCGGAAAATGACCGCGTAGGTGGCGTTGCGGGTGTCGTCCTTCGGCAGGAAGGGCGGCTCGGCGATCAGCTCTTCGCCGGCGAAGTCGTGGACGCGCTTGAGGAGGTGTTCGGCCATCCCCTTGAGGTCGCCCTTGACGGCGCGTTCCCGGAGCTTGGGAAGATCGGCGGCGCGGACGAAGAGCCGCGGGTGCGCCTTCGAAATATTGTCAGTGAAGTTCGGCTCGGGGAACGGGAAAATCCCGGCTTCGGCGGTGATCGAGAAATCGCGCACCTTGCTCCAGACCACCCCGGAGGCGGTCTCCACGCCGTAGCGCCAGAAGTAATTGCCCGCCGGGAACGGTTTGGTCGGGACGTCGACCCGGTATTCGAGGTTTTTCGACTGGTAGACGGGACTTTTGAACTCTTTGTCGGCGGCGACTTCGAGCGAATAGCGGACATCCTTGCCTTTGGCCGGAATCCAGCGGAAGGCGGGCGGATTGGTTAGCGAAACC
>JAVBUI010000397.1:0-5967 GCA_031555495.1 Victivallaceae bacterium
TCCGGCGCGCCGTCGACGGCGGGACGGGGGCCGCTTATTTTTGAATTAAAGGATCGGCATTCGGGGCTCGGGTGGTATGATTAAGACTTTTTTAGCAATGGTGTGCGGTTTGCTGTTTTGGACCGCCGGGCTTTCGGCGGCGCAGGGCTTCGAAGACGAAGACCGGGTGGTTTTCTTCGGCGACAGCATTACTCACGGCGGAACCTATCACCTTTATCTGCGCGATTATTATTACACCCGTTATCCCGGCGCTTCGTTTCATTTCGTCAACCGCGGGCTCTCCGGCGACAGCGCGGGCGGAGCCCTGGCGCGGATTGCGCTTGACGTTGCCCCGCATCGTCCGAACCGGGTTCTGGTGCATTTCGGGATGAACGACATCGGGCGCAATCACTACGGGCGCAAACCGATCACTCCCGGCTTGGAGAAAGCGCGCCGGGCGGCGCTTGTCAAATACGCCGAAAACCTCGAAAATGTCGTGAAAAGGCTGACCGATTCCGAGATCCGGGTCACGATCCTGTCGCCGACCCCTTACGATGAAACTATGGTCCGGGACGGCGAAAACCTGGTCGGCTGCGTCGACGCGCTTGCCGAATGCGCCGAAATCGGCCGCCGGGTCGCCCGCCGCTACCAGTGCGACACCATCGACGTGTTGACCCCGATGCTCCGGATCAACGGCGAGGTCCAGAAACGCGATCCGTCCGACACCATTATCAGCGCCGACCGGGTTCACCCGCGCGAAGTCGGACATCCGATTCTGGCCGGATTGATTCTGGAGGGGCAGCAGCAGCCCGCCGAAGTTGCCGCGTGCACGATCGACGCCGCCTCCGGCAAAGCGACCGAAACGCGGAATTGTGAAATCAGCGATGCCGTGTGTTCCGCCGACGGCGCCGCATTCGTGTATCTTCCCCGTGCATTGCCGTTTCCGCTGTTCCCGGAGCGGGAGAAGGTCGACCGGATTTACGGATTCACCGGCAAGTTCAACCGGGAACCGCTCAAAGTCACCGGCCTCAAGGCCGGAGAGTATCTGCTGGCGATGGACGGCCTGCCGGTCGGACGTTTCTCCGCCGCCGATTTCGCCGCCGGAGTCAACCTTGCCGTGTTGCCCGACTCGCCGCTCCAGAAGCAATCGCAGAAAATCCGCTCACTGGTCCGCGCGGTCGGGGCGCTCGAAGCCAGGCTTTGCGTCCTCAGCCAGGTCCGGGCGCTCTATGCCGCGCACAAGGTTAAGCCAAACGACGCGGCCGCGGCCGACGCGCTCTGGGAGCGGCTTTTCAAGCAATATGCGGACAACGACAAATATTGGCGCGGTCTCAGGAAGACTTACGAAGAGGTCTTGCCGAAACAGCGGGAGATCGACAAGGAGCGCGATGCGCTGCTCGCTGAAATCGAGACACTGCGGAAGATTGAGCCCGTTAAAATCGAAATAAAAAAGCCGTAAGATTGCCGTATTGTGAAAAAATATCGAAAAAAACATATTTTGAACTGGAAAAAACTCCTCTTCGGTGCTATTTTATGTAATCTTGGCGTGTGTGGAAATGTTTTTTCCGCAGATGCCGGGGTCGGAAAATCCGATGACGGGGTGCCGACCGGGGTAACGGTTCGGGTTCGGCCGCAAGATGCGAAGCGGCTTACCGAACTTGAATCGTTGCGGCGGGAGGCCGAAAAAGCCAAAAACGCATTGGCGAAGCTCGAACTCGAAAATACAACCTTACGCGAGTCCGAGGCCCGAAGTCGTCGGGAGTTGATTGATTTAACTGAAAAGTATCAAGAGCAGAATGAGCAGTATCGCCAGCTCCGGCTGGTTCTGTCCGGCGCATTGGCAAGCGGGAAAGTGCGCGGCGCCGGGGAACGGGAAGAACAGTTGCTTCGGGCAATGAGCGATATCGCTGTAAACGGAGGAGAGCTTGCCCTCAAAACCGTCAAATTCTGCGAACTGGTCGATGAAATGACGCGTGATCTGCCGATCGGGAAGGTGAGGCAGGCGGAACTCCGGCTCAAGCTGGATGACCTCAAGCGTGATTCCGGCCGGTTCATAACCATGACAACCGGGGATGCCGAACGGAGCAAGGCGCTGGAAAAGTGCCGGATCCTGGCGGTGAACCGCGAGTTGTCGATCGTCGTGCTGCCGGTAGGCTCGGTCCATGGTGCGTTCAATGGACTGACATACTACGTCGGGAAGGACGCAGCTGTGCTCAAAGTGGTCAGTGTCAGGCCATTCGTTGCGGCGGCCCAGCTGATCTCCGGCAATATCGACGCCCTGTCTCCAGGAATGGAGGCCGCAACGCAAAGCAAGTAAAAAAGTTAAGAGAGAAAACCAGATTATGGAAGTGAAAGCTTTGACTAAAAACGTGCGGATTTCGCCGGAAAAGGCGCGCCATGTGTCGCGTCTGCTCCAGGGGAAGCCCGTCGTTGAGGCGCTTGCCATCGTCGATCTGACCCCCCGCAAGGCCGGACGTCTGATCGGTGATACGCTGCGCTCCGCGGTGGCCAATGCCGAGAACAACTTTGATTTGAACCGCAACGAACTGCTGGTTAAGGCCGCGCTCGTTTCCGCCGGTGCCACGATCAAGCGTTTTCGCGCCAAGGCCCGCGGTTCGGCCGGACGGATCCGGAAACGGACCAGCCATCTGGAAGTTATTTTGACGGACAACAAATAAGGGACAGCATCGTGGGACAGAAAGTTAATCCGATCGGATTGAGAACGGCGCTTACCAAGGATTGGGAATCCCGCTGGTTTGCCGGCAAAAACTTGTTCGGCGAATGGCTTCATGAGGATCTCAGAATCCGCAAGTTCATCAAAGAACAGTACGTCATCAAGGGCAAAAACGAACTCGCGGCCGCCGCTGCGGCGATCGCCAAGATCAAAATCGAGCGTTTTGCCAACCGTGTTCGCGTGATCATCCACTCCGCCCGCCCCGGTCTCCTGATCGGCAAAAAGGGCGATGAACTCGAAGGCCTCCGCGCGGCGATCGTCAAGCTCGTCGACAACAAGGAAGTCTTCATCGAGATCGTTGAAATCCGCCGCCCCGAAGTCAACGCTCAGCTGGTCGCCGAAAGCATCGCTCAGCAGCTGGAACGCCGTATCGGCTTCCGCCGCGCGATGAAGCGTGCGATTCAGATCGCGATGGAAACCGGCGCGGACGGCATCAAGGTCAACTGCGCGGGCCGTCTCGGCGGAGCCGAACTGGCGCGCGAAGAACAGTACAAGGAAGGCCGGGTGCCGTTGCACACGCTGAAGGCCAATATCGATTACGGCTTCACTGAAGCCAACACCACGGCCGGAAAGATCGGCGTGAAGGTTTGGATTTGCCACAAAGAGGGTATGGAGGATCAAGATTATGCCGCTAATGCCAAAAAGAGTAAAGTACAGAAAGGTTCAGCGCGGAAGTAACGCGGGTCTTGCCACCAGCAATAATAAGCTGGATTTCGGCGACTTCGCTCTTCAGGCCCTGAGCCGCGGATTTGTCTCCAATAATCAAATTGAAGCGGCTCGTGTGGCGATTACCCGTCACCTGAAGCGCCGCGGACAAGTCTGGATCCGTCTGTTCCCGTTCCGTTCCTTTACCAAGAAGCCGCTTGAAGTGCGTATGGGTAAAGGAAAAGGTAACGTCGAAGGCTGGAACGCGCCGGTCAAGCCGGGCCGGGTTCTCTTCGAAGTAACCGGTTGCAGCGAAGCGGTGGCGCGCGAGGCGATGAGCCGCGCCGCGAACAAGCTTTGCTTGCGTTGTAAATTCCTGTCGCGTGAATCGTGAGGTTGGTCAGAATGGAAACCAAGCAAATTCGTGAAATGACCGATGCGGAAATGGCCGATCGCCTGGCGGAACTGCGCCGCGAGAAGCTGAATCTCAAGATTCAATCCCGCACCGGACAATTGGAGAAATCCGCCCGGGTCCGGCAGGTTCGCCGCGACATCGCCCGTCTGCTTACTGAACAATCCAGTCGCGCCGACAAGGCCGAATGAGGTAAATGATGACTGAAGAAGCTATCAAAGAACGCGGACATCGTAAAGAGCGCGTCGGCGTGGTTGTCAGCGATGTTCAGGATAAGACCATCGTTGTCAAAGTCGACCGCCGCACTCCGCACCCGATGTACAAGAAGATCGTCAAGGTCCGGAAGAAATTCACGGCCCACGACGAAAACAACGAAGCGAAAATCGGCGACACCGTCAGGATCGCCGAAACCCGCCCGTTGAGCAAAAACAAATGCTGGCGTCTGATGGAAATCATCAGCCGCGCGGAATAACGAACTCGAGGTAATGCAAAATGATTCAGATGCAGACAATTCTCGAGGCCGCCGATAACTCCGGTGCCAAATCGATGCTGGTGATCACTGTCCTCGGACAGGCGAAAACCTTTGCCGGAGTCGGCGATATCGTGACCGCCGCCGTCCAGGAAGCGATTCCGGACGGAAGCGTCAAAAAAGGTCAGGTGGTCAAGGCCGTCATCGTCCGCACCGCCGCCAAGATCCGTCGTCCCGACGGTTCTTACCTGAAATTTGACAACAATGCCGGCGTGATCATCGACAAGGACAAAAATCCGGTCGGTACACGCATTTTCGGTCCTGTCGCGCGTGAACTGCGCGAAAAGGACTTCATGAAGATTATTTCGCTGGCGCCGGAGGTGTTGTAATGAACAATTACCATGTCAAAAAAGGCGACAAGGTTTATGTCAATGCCGGCAACTACAAGGGCGAAACCGCTGTCATCAGCGCCGTTTTGACCAAGAGTGACCGGGTCGTTCTGCAGTTTTCGTCCGACAAGGACCGCAAAATCGGCAAGCGCACGATCAAGAAGAGCCAGGCCAACCCCAACGGCGGCATGGTGGAACGTTCGGTTTCGGTTCACGTTTCGAACGTTACTGCTTTGATCGACGGCAAGGCCGGAAGCAAGACGGAGTAATGCAACATGCCTGATATGATGAAAAAATATAAGGCGGAGGTCCGCCCGGCGCTCCAGGCCGCAATCGGCTATAAGAACGTCATGCAGATCCCCAAACTCGAGAAGATCGTCCTCTCGTGCGCCATGAGCAGCACTTGTGAACGCGACGCCTTCGCCGAGGCCAAGAAGCAAATCGCCGCGATCACCGGCCAGATGCCGGTCATCACCAAGGCGCGTAAGAACGTCTCCAACTTCAAACTCCGCATCGGTATGCCGATCGGGGTGATGGTGACGCTGCGCGGCAACCGGATGTATGAATTCCTGGACCGTTTCGTTCACAACGCAATGCCGCGTGTGCGTGACTTCCGCGGGATTCCGAGAACCGGTTTTGACGGGGCGGGCAACTACAACGTCGGCGTGCCCGACATTGCGGTGTTCGCCGAAATCGACCAGGACAAGCTGAAGTATCCGCTCGGACTGAACATTACCATGGTTACGACGGCCGGCACCGACAAGGAAGCTTTCGAGCTCCTGAAGCTGCTGGAAATCCCGTTCGCGGAATAACAAGGAGTATTATCATGGCTAAGACCAGTTTGATTGTCAGGTCCCAGCGCGGGAGCAAGTTCCAGGTCCGCAACTATACCCGTTGCCGGAACTGCGGACGCGCCCGTGCCTACATGGGTAAATTTCAGCTTTGCCGTATCTGCTTCCGGGAACTTGCCTCCAAGGGCCAGATTCCGGGCGTCACCAAGGCCAGCTGGTAAGGAGGATTCAATTATGAGTATGCAAGATCCGATTGCCGATATGCTGACCCGCATCCGCAACGCGGGTGCCGCCGGCCTCGTCAAAGTCGAGAGTCCGGGCTCCAACGAGAAGATCGCGATTGCCGGGGTCTTCAAGCAGGAAGGCTATATCAAAGATTATTCCGTCGCCACCGACGGACCGAAGCGCACGCTGACGGTTGAGCTCAAGTATTACGGCGGCAAGCCGGTGATCGAGGGCATCGAGCGCGTCAGCAAGCCGAGTCGTCGCGTCCATTGCGGCAGCCGCGAAATTCCGCGCGTCCGCAACGGTCTCGGCACGGTTGTGCT
>JAVBUI010000012.1:0-14826 GCA_031555495.1 Victivallaceae bacterium
AGTTTCCTAAACTTTTGGTCGGAGGTTCGATTCCTCTCCCGGATACCATAATTTAGCCAGAATGTTGCACGAAATAGCCGTCCCGGGTGCTCCGGGACGGCTTTGCGTTTTTGGGATGCAGTTTTCGACGCTTACTTCACGCGGCCGGTGTAGGCGTCCGCGCCGGTGTTGTCGATGACGTACTGGAAGAATTTTTTCTCCGCCGCCGAGCGGGCGTCGTTCCAAGGGCGCGGGTTTCCGCAGAGTTGGACGACCCAGAGCTTCAACTCTTTGCGATGATAGTTGACCGTGGCGCTGGTTCCCCAGGCGCCGCCGTGGCCGAACCAGCCGTGCTAGTTAACTTCTTTCGGCGCGCTGAGACCCAGCGAATAGCCGTCCATCTCTTTCGGACGGGTCGATTTCGCAAGCAGTTCCTTGACGGTATCTTCTTTCAGGATCCGTACTCCGTTTTCGCCCACGCCGAGATTCATCAGCATCTTGTAGAATTTCAGCTGGTCGTTCGCGGTGGTCCAGAGGCCCGCGCCCGCCGAGGCGAAGACATGGTCGTCGTTGTAGGGGCGCTGCTGCATGGGATTCTGCAGCCGGTAGGTCGCGGGAGCGTCTTTCACGCAATCGTACATTTCCACTTGCGTTTCAAGCTGCCGGTCGGTCGGACGGAACGAAGTCGAGGCCATGCCGAGCGGGGTGAGGACACGTTCTTTGAGGAAATCTTCCCAGCGCTGTCCCGTCACGACTTCGACAATCGCCGCCCCGATGTCGATGCCGGTGTTGGAATACTGAACCTTGGTGCCGGGCTCGAACAGCAGCGGACAGGCCGCCGCGATGGCCGCCGTCTGCCGAAGCGGCGCGCCGCCGCTCCAGCCGCCGCCTTTGATGTTGCCCTGTTTCGCGCAAATCTCGAACGGGAAACCACCGGTGTGATTCATGACCATACGGATCGTGAGAGGGGTTTTCGCCCTGACCAGAGTCTTCACGCCGTCCTTGTTGGATTCGAGCACCCAGAGTTCCTTGAATTCAGGCAAATATTTTGAAACCGGATCATCAAGGGAAATTTTGCCTTCCTCGATGAGCATGGCGATGGTTACGCCGCAGAATCCCTTGGTCTGGGAGCACTGCATAAAAACGTCATCCATCGTGATCGGACGCTTGGCGGCGACGTCGGCATAACCGACGCAGGCGCTTTCCTGAACGCCGTTTTTATAGAAAACATTGACCGCGCCCGGAAGTTGTCCGTCCTGGACATAAGGCGTCAACGCATCTTTTGCAAACGTCGTGCCCGATTCTTCCGGTCCGGATTTTACCGATTTGCATCCCGTGACGACCGCCACGACGGCGGCAAGCATCATCAGGCTTTTCAGGTGATTCTGTTTGTGTTGCATTTTTATGTGCTATTGCTCCTGTTTTTTTAGCGTCACAGCAAGACTGCCGGGACTGGCTCTATTACAAAATTTAGCGCCGTGTACAGGTTTTTGCAAGGAAAAATCCAGACAAACCGGCGGAAGAGATGTTTTTTTACCCAGACACCATTTTTGCCGCAGCAAAAAATGAATCCGCTAGGCTTCGCTTCATTCCGCATCGCGGCGCTTCATACGTCAGTGCTTCATGCGCCGAAGGCGCGCTTCATGTTATCTTGCCTTGCGGTTAAGCATTGCCGCATAGCGGCAATACATCGGGTCACTGCGCTCCCCGATATGAAGCGCGCATTCATGCGTGAAATTCAAGCGTCAAAAAAAACTGGAACTTATTGTTTGCTTTCCATTGCAACTAATGCTATTGTTTTTCACAAACAAATTAACAATATTATATTGCGCGATTCTCAAAGTTCTTGAATGCGGCCACAAAAAAACATGGAGTACCTTGAAAAACAATGAATAACCCCAAAGAATTGAACTTCGACGAAATCAATGCCCACTGGCAATCCTTAACCAATTCCAAGCAACTTTTCGCCTTAGCGGAAAAAGTATTCGCCACGAACCCATCAGGCAGACTGGCGTCTCTCGGATATCTGATCAAAGGAGATGCATTTGCCTACAACAAACAATATAAAGAAGCGATTGAATGTTACGAAGAGGCAATAAAGATTGACCCTGAAAATGCGCCAGCATATAACGACAAAGGTAATGTGCTGTATAATTTGAAGCAATACGATAAAGCGATTGTGTGTTACGATGAAGCGATAAGGATTAATCCTGCATATGCAATAGCATATTACAACAAAGGCAATGCACTGCATGGCTTGAGGCAATACGATAAAGCGATTGTGTGTTACGATGAAGCGATAAGAATTAATCCTGAAGATGCTGCAGCAGCATATAATAACAAAGGTAATGTGCTGTATAATTTGAAGCAATACGATAAAGCGATTGTGTGTTACGATGAAGCGATAAGGATTAATCCTGAAAATGCGACAGCATACAACGGAAAAGGCAATGCACTGCATGGCTTGAAGCAATATGAAAAAGCGATTGAGTGTTACGACAAGGCGATAAGGATTGATCCTGAATATGCAATGGCATATTGCAACAAAGGCAATGCGCTGCGCAAATTGACACAACATGACAAAGCGATTGAGTGTTACGACAAGGCGATAAGGATTGATCCTGTAGATGCGACAACATATTACAACAAAGGCAATGCACTGTATGATTTGAAGCAATATGATAAAGCGGTTGAATATTATGATGAGGCTATAAAACGTGATCCCCTATCTGCTATGGCTTATAATAATAAAGGAGCCTCATTAGAAGAAACAGGAAAAAACGAAGAGGCATTTTCATATTATGCTAAAGCGTTTGAAATTGAACCTGGTGAGAGTCTATACTATAACAATAAAGAGAGAATGCTTGGGGCTTTGTTGCTATTATTTCGTGATAGATTGCAAAACACTAAAAACGGAGAAAAAAAACGCCTTATTGATGAACAACGAAAGCGGCTTCTGGAACATGAGCCGGATTTCAAGGTTTTAGCCGGAAATGATGATTCTTACGATTCATCCGTGATACTCTTCAGTCTTCAACGTGAATTGCTCGGTTTATTGAGGGCAGAACCTCGTCAAGTCGGCTATTATCGCTCGGTCAGTACATTTGAAAAACTGATTGGCTCCTCCGGCGAAAAGGCGATCGAGGCTCCCTGCGGAAAATCATTAGGTGCTTTCTGTAAAAAAGAAATCAAGTTAAGCAAAATTCAAATGCGTAGTCTGTCTTCGGCCAACGATCCCTTTGAGGGGCGCATTCTACATGATTTTCTCGAGGCGAAATACAGTGAGGAATCGGAAAAGTGGGTTGCACTGCAAGCGTCTTTTACCGCCAGAATCGACAATCTTACGCAATTCAGATTCTACGGCAAGAAGTCCGATGCGGCCGACAGCGGAAAACCGGCGGATACCGAGGGAACCGGAGTATGTTTGGTTTTCGATCAAAGATTTTTCGCCCGCGGCAGTGATGGAAAATTATCCATTTCCAGAAGTTCCGACTCGAGAAACGCGCTGCAGGAGAAGATAAAAGATCTATGTGCCTCACCTCTTCCTCAAGGATTGTACTGGGTGCTTTATTATGACCAGGAAACTAAACGTTTTATTTTTACGCCGTCTAGCCCGACCTATTGGATAAATCCCGGAAATGTGAGTAAAGGCGCACAAACCGTTGCCGAAAATGAGAAAAAAGAGGCAAGAACGAATGCAGAAAAAATATCGACATTGCTTGATGATTTGAAAAAGTACTATAGCGAAATCAAGAATCCGCAAGAAAAGAAAGCGGCGCTGGAGGTACTGGTTTTTCTGCGATATCTGATTAAAGATGCTGGTTTCTCCGATGAACAGGAACTGCGCATCATCAAGCTGGCCGATTTTTGGGATAAGGATAATTGCCTAAAAGATGATCGCGGCACCGTTTACATGGACTATTATGATATTCTCGATCCCCAACATCCGGTAGTGAAAGTAATAGCCGGTCCCAAGGTGGCGGAATATCGCAAAAAAGTCGACTTTTGGCAGTATCGGATTCAGAAATATTACCGAGAGCAGCTGGGGATTCCCGAAGACGAAACCCCAGACATCGAATTTGCAAAATCTAAGGCTCCTTTGGCATAGGAGCGTTCCTGCCATGAAGCGCGCTTTGCACATAGGAGCGGCGTTTTGTGCGGCTTGCTATTTTCGGTTTGCGGATTTATTTTAGTAAGACCGATCATTTTTGTGAAACAAATCCCGGAACAATAAAATACTGAAAGAGTCTGCCCGATGGCGCGGGAAAACTTGAAAAACAATTTCCGGAACAGCCGGACCCGGATCGCGGAATACGTCGAGAATCATATTCTTTCGGGGGCTTATGCCGTCGGCGACGCCCTTCCTTCGGTGCGGCGGCTGGCTCAGAAATTCGGCGTCAGCTATGCCGTCGCCTATCGCGCCGTCGGCGACCTCGCCGGGATCGGGCTGCTGCAGGCGTGCCCTTCACGCGGCTTCATCGTCCGCCGCCGGATTCCCGAACGGGACGGCGAACGGCAGCTCGATATCGTCGTCTTCCTCCGCAACCAGCTCTTCGGCGGGATGCTGATCTATGCGATTCTGCAGGGAATGCTGCAAGCGGCCCGGCGCGGCAACGCCGCTTTCCGCATGGTGCAGCTGGAGCCCGGCGAGACGCCTCTTGCCAGGCTGGATCAACTCGGCGCGGTCGACGGCGCGGTGCTCCTTCACACCTTTGAGCCCCGGCAGCTGCCGGAGTGGCCGCTCGATTGCCCCGCGGTCGGCCTCCTGGCGCAGAACAGCTGCGGCGGCCGCTTGTCGGCCGTCAACCTTGATCCGGTCGACCTTGCCAATCAGGCCGCCGATTTCTTCCGCCGCCGCAACATCAAACATGTAATCGCCTATTCTTCGTGGGAGGAGACTTATATCAACCGGGCGCTGGCGTTCCAGAGCCGTTTCGGCATCTCGGGCGGCACGGTCGACATCCGTGTCGAACACCCGGCGGAGGCCTCCTGGCAAAAGCCGGAGGCGCCCGCCTTCTTCTTCAGCTCCGACAGCTTCCTGCAATACGCCGACGAAAACTGCCGCGCCCGGCACGGACGGCCGTTGACGGAGTGCTGCACCGTCCTCGGCGTCGACGGCCGCCGCAAAATCGATCCCGAAATGGTAATCGCGCCGACCATCGCCTACGATTACCCGGAAATGGGCCAGGTCGCCTTTGAAGAACTGCTGCGGCTGATCCGCAATCCGGAAACGGTCCGGCGCAATATCACCTTTACCGGGCGACTATTGGATGATAATGGCATAACACATTAAAATTAAACATATTATGCCAAATTCGCAATCACCTGCTATCCCTTTGCATATCCGTGTTATTCCTCCTCCCGTGACGAGGGTGCTGTTTTCGGCTATAATATTTCCGAAGCAACCCTAAATTTTAAGGAGGATGGCACCATGATGAGACGCCGGGTCTTCACGCTGATCGAACTGCTGGTGGTGATCGCAATCATCGCGATCCTCGCTTCCATGCTGCTGCCGTCGCTGAACAAGGCGCGGGAAACGGCCCGCCGCGCCAGCTGCCAGAGCAACCTCAAACAAGTCGGAATCGGCTTCGGCATGTATTGTCTGGAGAACAACGATTACTTCCCGCCGTACTACCGTCCCGACGGCTCGCGCTGGCCGGGAATCATGGCCGGACACGGCTATCTGGGTCAGCTCAAGGGCGGCGCACTCAGGGTCTTCTTCTGTCCGAGCACCTCCAACAAGAGTTATCAGAACCAGGTGCTGGCGCTCACCAGCTGGACCAGCGGCACCTTCGCCAACATCGATTACGGTTACAACTACCGCTACCTTGGCAGCAGCAGCCGCCAGTCCGCGCCGGAAAACACCGGCGGCGCCACCGGACTGGGAGGGGATCCTGCCAAACTCTCCCGGCTCCGCAAGCCGTCGCAAATGCTGGCGGCGACCGATTGCGCGTTGACCCAGAATTCCCAACAGGGCTATTACGCGCTCGAGGATATCTGGCCCGGCACCAGCAGCAAGGGCGTCCCGATGTTCCGCCACGGCGGCCAGTTGAACATCCTCTGGGCGGATGGTCACGTCAGCACCGCGAGCGGAAACGCAGTCGGCCAGGGGGAAGTGGTTCCGGCGACGCTCAGCCCCTATTTGCGCGATCCCTTCCGCAATACGCCGGCGGAATACAACTACTTTGACCGTAACTGAGAACGACATGATGCAAAAAACCATTCTCCCGCTGTTGTTGCTCCTCTGCGTGTTCGCTCCCGCCGGAGCCGCCGGCAATACCTTCTGGAGCGGGATCGGCGCCGAGCACGCCCGTTTCAGCCTGTCGCCCGAGGCCTCCGCCGAATTCCGGGAAAATGAATTGGTCCTCGCCCGGACCTTCGACGACAAGGCCGGAGAAGCCAAGCGTTTCAGCGCGTTCTGCGCCTTCCGCCGCCCGGTTAACCTCAGCGGCAAAATCGTCGCGATGGAGCTCAAATGCCCCGCGCCGGTCCGTTATTTGCGCATTCAGGTCGTCGACCGGGAGAACCGCGTCGCCGGGAGCTATTTGGTGCCGATGCCGCCGGAGAAACCGTTTACGGGAACCGTTTTCTTTGCTCTTCCCGGCCGCGCCGCCAATGCGGCATTTGAGGAGAAACTGACCGCCAAAGACGCTGATTCGACGCAGATCAACCGGATCGCCTTTCACCTGATCGATAGCCGCCCGCCCAAACCGGGCGAACGCATCGAGCTTGCCGTCTCCAAGGTCCGCTTCGTCTCCGAGCTTCCCGCCTCCGCCGTCCCGGCCACCCCTGCCCCGGCTCCGGCGGCGAAAGAGGCAGCGGTCGAAGCGCCCCCCTTGCCCGAGACCGTTTACGCGGCACGCCGGAGCATCGACTTGTCGCAGCCGGTCATTGTGAAAGCGGACGCCAAACTCGGCGAAGAACTCCGCGAGGCATTCAAGCGTCATTGGAAACAGGATGTTCCGCTGCTTTCCCCCGACGCGGCGCTTGCTTCGGGCCGTCCCCTCGTCGTCTACGGCGCCCCCGGCGCAAGCGAACTCAATACCCGGTTGTTCCGCAACGGCCTCCTCAGTGCCAACCGTCAGGGCTATGAATTGCGCACCATTCCCGACGCGCTCGACCTCAAGCGCGACATCGTCTATCTGGGCGGCGGCGATCCGGCCCGGGTCCGCGGCGGCTTCGCGCGTTTTTTCGAACGCTTCCCCTCGCCCGGCGCGATTCCGCACTTCATCGACTGCGGCCCCGAAACGCCCGCGCCCATCACGCCCGACCAGGCCGATCAACTGATCGACGGCATGCGCAAACACCTTGCGAGCAAAGACGGACAGCTCAATTACTACGCCATCGCCCGCGTCCTGCCGCCGGTTTATACCGCCTACCGCGCCGGAGGCGGACAGGAGTACGGACGGGCGCTGCTCGAAATGCTCCGCCTTTTCCACCACCATTATTTGAAGGTCGACAGCGACTTGCAGCAGTTCATGGCCTACACGCTCTTTCAGATGTACGACAACATCGAAGAATTCGAGCTTTGCACCGACCTTGACCGCAAGGAAATGGCCGAAGTGGTCCGCCGGATTACCCTCTCCTGCCGGAATCACTCGGCGGTCCTGGCGCAGATCGTACCGGCGTTCCGCAAACAACAGCCGCGTTATTTGCTCAACAGCGCCTGCTTCATCTCCCGCTCGCTCGGCACCGGCGCACGGTTTCTGCTCAAGCGTTACGACTATCCGGCCGCCGGAGAGTGGCAATCGATCGCCGACTTCGCCTTCAGCGGGGTCAAGCCGCATCCCTTTTCGCCCGAGGACGCGGTCGGTTATCAAACCATGACCTACGAAATCTTCATCGACTACGCGCTGGCCAACGGCCTGGTCGACCGGAATTTCTTCCGCAGCGAGGGATTCAAGGAGCTGGTCGACTACTGGAAGCTGCAATACAATCACCAGGGCTGGAATCCCGGCTACGGCGACGCCTTTGCGCTCTATCACGTCAGCGGCACCGAGTTCCTGAAAATCGCCGCTGAACTCCTTGACGACACCGAAGCCGAATTCAT
Source organism: Victivallaceae bacterium (assembly GCA_031555495.1). GTDB lineage: Bacteria > Verrucomicrobiota > Lentisphaeria > Victivallales > Victivallaceae > JAVBUI01. The sequence goes on from JAVBUI010000012.1 coordinate 8,030, forward strand.
CCTGAGCCGCCGCCAGAACGGCAATCCGGAACATTACCGGAGCGACCTCACCGCGCCGGGGCTTCATACCCTGGGGCTCAATTTCCGGAAACTCGACGCGTTCAAAATGGAATACGACATCGCCAAAAATTACTTCAAACGCCCGGTTCTCGACAAAGCAAGCTTCCGCAGCGGCTGGGAACCATCGGCGGACTACTTGTTCATCACCGGCCTCAACCGCGGCTTCCACGGTCATTACGACGCCGCTTCCATCGGCCAGTACGCGGCGGGCGACCGGCTCTGGCTCTTTGAGGGCGATTACGTCGAGCGTTTCCCGATCCACCACAACACGCTCGCGGTCAGCCGCGACGGACTGGCTCCGGAACAGTTTTTCACAGTCGGCCCCAAGCTTGACGCCGCCGCGCAGATTCTCGGCTCCGCTCAGACCTCTAACCGCCGGGCGGCGGCGCTGTCGGTTTTGCTTGAAGACCATAACAGCGTCGACTTCCGCCGCGACTTGGGTTACGAGGCGAACCACGGATTCTGGGTCATCGACCGAATCACGGCAAGAAAGGCCGGAGAATACGCGCTCGATCTTCGTTTCCGCACCATCGGCGACGCGAAACTCGAAGGCAACCGCGTAACGGTGACGCAGCCCCCTTCCCCGCAGACCGGAAGCCCGGACGCCTTTCACATCGTATCGGGCGATGCGTCCGGCGTCCGCCTGTCCCGCCGCTTCGAGCGCGGACACGCCCAGAAGGACGGCAACCTGGAACGCTATCCGCTGAAAAACGATCCCTTCACCACCATTCTTCACAAACGTCAGCAGCAGAAACTCAACGCGGGTGACACCGTCATCTTCGCCAATTTCCTGCAGGCGCAGGAGTGCGGCAATCCCCCGCCGGAAGTGCGGCGGCTCGGCAAAAATGTTTTTCTGGCAAAAACCACGCATGGTCTCCGCCTGGCGGCAGTCGGAGCATTTTCGCTCCCCGGCCTCGAGGGCGACGCCGATGTGATCTTCGCCGGTCCGGAGGGACTGCTGGGGATCAATGTCCGCCGCCTCGCCGTCAACGGCAAAGCAGTCGCCCCCGGAAGCGACGGCAGCGTAACTCTGGAACTTCCGGCAGCTTTCACCGAAGCCTGCGCGAAGCTCGGCGAACCGGTTGTCCCGGCCCCTGCCCCGCAACTCGCCGTGCCTCTCGCCAAACCCGAACGAATGATCGACTTTCTGTTCAAGATAAGCGCTTTCGCCGCCGGGCCCGGCGTATTCCTGGTCGGATGCGAAAACGGCGACTTTGCCGTCCTCGACAATGCCAATGGCAACGAACGCTTCCGCGTCAAGCTCCCCGCCGAAGTCAGCGCGGTGGCGGCGGTGACCGACCGGCAGGGGAAACTCTATTTTCTGGCCGGAACCGGCGCCGACCGGACGGGCGACGACGCGATTTGCACGCTCGCGGCCTTTGACGAAAAGGGCAAGGAACTCTGGCGCAACCGCTACAAAGTCTATTTACGGCGCAACAGCCGGATCACCACCATTTTCCCGGCCAAGCTCGCAACGGACGCCGATGCGGTCTTCGTCGGCACCGAGAGCTGGCTCGGCTATGCGCTGAACCTCGCCGACGGCAGCGAACGCTGGAACGGCACCCTGCACCACGGCTATACTACCGGCGTCGCCGCCGATATGACCGGGGACGGACTGGACGAAATCATTCCCGGCGGCCCCTATCTTTATCCGATCTTCTTCCACAGCGACGGCAAGCCGATGGCGCGCCCGACCCGTTCCCCCGGCTGCGACGCGGTGGCGGCGGCCGACTTGAACGGGGACGGCAAGGCCGAGGCTCTGCTCGGACGGCACGACGGCTACCTCTACTGTTTCAATTGGAACGGCCGTTACCAGGCGGAACTCTGGAATGCCAACGTCGGCGGTCCGGTTTCGGGCCTGACGGCGCTCCCCGGCGGCAAAACGCTCGCCGTAACGAGGTCGGGCAACAGCGCCGTGGTCGACGCGGCGGGAAAACCGCTCGCCTTCCACTATTTCCCGGCCGAACTGACCGGACTGGCGGTAGACGGCGACTTCATCCTCGCCACCTGCCGCGACGGCTTCGCCTACGCGCTGGATCAGGAAGGAAAACCGCTGAGGCGTTACTCCTTCGATGACTCGTTCACCTCGATTCATCAGCCGGGGGCCGCGATTTCCGGCAACAAAGTCGCGGTCTTCGGCGGCGACCGCCTGAACATCTTCAGTCGTTGAGCCCACGGTCCCGCTTTCTTTTTCCCACTGTTATGCTATAGTATAGCAAGGCAATGACAAAGGCGAAGAAGCAGGACTGGACATGCACGGCAACCGACCAGGCTATGAATTGGAAAAAGTCCACATCACCTTTTCCGGACGCTGCAATCTTGAGTGTCCGTTCTGCCTCTGCCGGCGGGCCGCGTACCGGAAGCGGGAACTGACGCTTGACGAGTGGCTGGAATTCATCGACGAATTGTCCGCGCTCAACGTGTTCCAAATCGGCATCTGGGGCGGGGAACCTTTCCTGTTGCCGGACCTTCGGAGCATCATCGACCGGATCGTCGCCGGGCGCATGCGGTTTCACCTCATTACCAACGGAACTTGCGTCGACGACGCGCTTCTCAGGCATATCGCCGAAACCGGGCGCTGCGACTTCATTCAATTTTCGCTCGACGGGCAGGAAGAGGACCACGACGCCATTCGTGGCTCCGGCGTGTTCCAAAAAGCGCTGTCCTCCATCCGTCGCGCGCAGGAGCTGGGGATCAAAGTTCGGGGCAATTCGGTCATTTCGCGCAAAAACCGCCGGAACGCGCTGAAATTCGCCGAATTCCTCGAATCGCTCGATCTTGCCGGATACCGTTTGAACCTGGTCAATTCGCGGGAGCTCGAGCTGCCGCCGGATTACCGGCCGCTCACGACAAAGGAGATGGCGGATATGATCGCGGAATTCGCGCCGCATTTCGACCGGCTGCCGCGCCTGGAGCCCGCTTCGCCGGTCAAGCGTTACTATCATGAGCTGCGGAATCCCCGATCGGATCGGGACGGGTACAGTTTTTGCTCCGCGCCGGGTACGTCGCTTGCGATTCGCCCCGACGGCGCGATTCTGCCCTGCGGCGCCGCCGGTGAAGATATTTTAGGCTTCGCCAACCGCGACCGCATGGACGAAATCCGGGATGGCGTCCTTCTGCGGAAGTTCCGCACACGGCTCCGGCGCGGCAGTGAACGCGCCTCGGCGCGCTGCGACGGCTGCGAATACCGTTTTTACTGCCGGAAATACTGCCCGGGCGTATCGGGCAAACGCTATTGCCGCCGGGAACTGGCGGCGGAGCTGCGCGCACGCGGGGTGTTGCCATGAATGTCATGGACCTGAAAATTCAGGCAGGAGACGACGCGCTCCACATGCGGGCCCACGGCCGGGACGCCGTCGAAAGCCTGATCGCGCTGGGAGAATTACTGGGCTCCCCCGCCTCCCCCGCCGACCGGACGGCCGAGCCGGATGCGGAGCTCCGGTCCTCGCCGACCGCGCCGCCAGACAGAATCCGGGTCCTCAAACTCCACTGGATCACCTTGCGCGGACGGGTGCCCGGCATCTGCCGCAATGAAGCGCTCCCCCACCACGGGCGCAACCGCAAAATCGAGTGGCGAATGCTGCTCGCGCTCGCGGCGGCCCGGGCGGCGCTCGACGGACGCCAAATCGCGCTGCTTCACGGCGTACTGCTGGGAAAACCCTATGACGGCACGTTGCTCTTCGGCCCCAGCGGCATCGGCAAGTCCACCACCATGCGCCGTTACCGGGACGCGGGCGGCGAAGGCCTGGCCGACGACCTCGTCCTGATCGGCAGCCGCGGCGGCGAACTTCTGGCGCGAGGGCTCCCCACCTGGAAGGAGTTGCGCCGCGATCCCGCGTGGACGCTGCCGCCCCGCCCCATTACCCGTCTGCTCTGTTTGACCCGGACCGCGTCCGAGGTGGAGCCAGAGCATCTCGGCCCCATCGGGCGCGATATTTTCCTCGCGCAGCTTTATGCCGCGTTGCTGGTGCATATCAAATACCTCCTCGCATTTCTGCCCTCCGGCGAAGCCAAACGCGCTTCCGCCGCCATCTGGGAGCTGTCGGACCGCCTGACGGATCACTTTTCGCCACGGGCGTTGTCCGCCCGGCCGGACGCCGATTTATTTTCCACCTTGGAGTCATCATGAAACTCAATCCTTTTATCGTCATGCGCCGCAACCGCGACGGCTCCGGCACCTTTTTCGACCCGGACACCGGAGAACGCGCCGACGTGAACCGGACCGGCCGCCGCATCTGGGAATACCTCGAAGCGGGCGGCGACGAGAGCGGCATCGCCGCGTTCCTCGCCCGCTGCAGCGTCGGCGCCGTGTCGCCGAACCTCGAAGCCGAGGTGCGGGCCTTTCTGCAATCGCTCGCCGATCAGGGCTATCTGGAGCGGGAGGATTGAACATGCCGCAGCCGCCTCCCCCGATCGGGCCGGAAATCGGGCCGGATCCGCGCAACGCCAGCGCCACCATACGCATTCCCGGGCATCCGGTGTTCCCCGGAAGCAACGGCATCCGCTTCGACTTCAACCACGGCTGCCGGATCGAAATGCCTCCCGGCAACCGGGATTATCTGTTGAAGGTTTACGACCTCGAAACCCAGACACTGCTGGAGGAACGCCGGATCCGTTCGGGATACTGCGTCACGGGGGCGAAAAAATATTTCATCCGTTACCGGCTCGAAGTATACGACCGGGAGAGCGGCAACCTGATTTTCGACCACAATTACGACTGCGCCGGAAAAAAGATCGCCATCGTAATTCCCGACGGCGGCCTCGGAGACAACCTCGCCTGGCTGCCTTATGCGGAGGAATTTCAAAATAAATACCGCGCCCGCGTCACGTGCGTATGCGGAGAATGGCTGATCCGGCTGGTCCGCGAACAATACCCCGGCCTCGACTTCGTCCCGATCGGCGAGACGCCGGAGATGATGGGCGATTGCTACGCGACTTATTTCTGCGCGATTTTTCCAAAGGACCGCAAGGACTGGCGCCCCGGCGACCATCAATACTGGGGCATGCAGCGCTCCGTCGCCTTGCTGCTCGGGCTCGCGCCCGAGCCGCGCCGGGTCCGGCTGCCGGAGCCGGGTCCGCGCACGATTCAAGAGCGATACGTCTGCATCTCCGCGATGGCGACCAATCCGGCCAAGTACTGGAACTACCCGGACGGCTGGAACATCCTCTGCCGTTACCTGAAGCGCCTCGGCTACCGCGTGCTGGTCATCGACCGCGACCGCGAGCTTCATTTTGCCGGAAAAGCCTACCGGACGCCGGAAGAGGCGGAGGATTTCACCGGCCTGAAGCCGATCCGCGAACGCATGGAGCTCCTGCAGCATGCCGAATTCTTCGTAGGGCTGCCGAGCGGGCTCTCGTGGCTCGCCTGGAACTGCGATATTCCGGTGGTGATGCTCTCGGGCTTCACGCTGGACGGCTCGGAATTTCCGACCCCGTACCGGGTCGGGAACCTGAATTTCTGCCACGGCTGCTGGAACGACAGCAATCTTTTTTTCGACATGGCCGCCGCCGTCTGGTGCCCCCGCCACGCGGGGACTCCGCGCGAAATCGAATGCACCCGCGCCATCACGCCCAAAACGGTCCTCGAAACCGTCAGCCGGATACCCTCGGTCGCCGCAGCAGCCGCCGCGATGCCGCCGGTCAGGATCAGCGTAATCATCTGCGTCTTCAGCGCCCGCCATATCCGCGAATGCGTCGAGTCGGCGGTCCGCGCGTTCGAGGCGTATGGCCGGACCGAAATTCTGCTCTACAACGACGCCTCGTACGAAAACGGCACGACGGTGCTGCTGGACCGATTGGGCGCGGAATTTCCGGACATGGTGAAGGTCTGGCACGGAGCCCGGAATATCGGCGTCGCCGAAGGGCGCGCGTTCCTGACCGAACAGGCGCGCGGCGAATACCTGGTCAGCTTCGACCACGACGACGTCATGCTGCCCTTTGAGGTCGCAAGGGTCGTCGATTTCATGGACAGCACCCCCGGATGCGTCGCAAGTTATGCGCCGAAGTATCTTTTCAGCGACGAAAAGGGGTATCTCGATGAAATCCACGGCTCGGAGTTTTCGCATTTTACCGCCTTCTTTGCGCCGCGCGTCAACATCAACGCGACATTCCTGCGGCGCGGCAAGGTGCTGGAGGCAGGCGGCTTCAAGCGGGTCAACGGCGATAAGCGCTCGGGCTGGGACGACATTTATCTGCTTGCCCGGATGGCCCGGCTGGGCGACTTTCACTTCGATCCCGAGCCGCGCTGCCTCTACCGGATCCATCCCGGCCAGATCACCAGCTCCAGGCCGCCATGGGACGACTGGATCACCGCGACGCTTTGCGAAGAATCGAAACCCTTGTACGACCGGATCCTCGCGGGCGACATGCCCGATGTCCACGGCGGCGATTGGCGGCTGGTGCGCGGCCTGATGGGGGCGGCGGCGTTCTTCCATCAGCGCGACCGCGGCGTCACCGATCCGGTGATGCGGACGGCGCTGCGGGAGTTCCCGGACGATATCGGGGTCTGGAACACGCACCTCACCTTTCTCCTGATGGACGGGAACTATTCCGAACTCGAACGTCTCCGGCCGGAGCTTGCGCGGCGCTTCGCGGACCAACCGGGCGGCCTGCTCGAGCTGCTGGACAAGGTGCTGTACGCCGCCAAACTGGCGGAGAAAAAACCGGCGGCGGAAGCGGTTGCCCAGGTCGAACAGCTCAAACAGCAATATTTGTCCCCTCCGGCTATCGTCGTTTCC
>JAVBUI010000369.1:0-35421 GCA_031555495.1 Victivallaceae bacterium
GGTTTCCGCTTTGCCGAAGAAGCGCAGCATGGAGAGCTGTACCAGTTCGTCGCATTCCGTCGCATCCAGATATAAAGAGAGGGGTGGATTGCTCAGAGGGGAGCGGTCGGGTTGAGGGGGGAGTTGTCGAGGCGGTGTTTGCCCAGACTCGCGCGTTTTTGGTGTGACGGTGCAGCGGTTTTGATGCAGGCGGAAGTGAGTATTGCGCGTGTGCGCGCAGTGAAAAAAAGCCCCCCGGGTCGACGGGGGGCTTGTGCTTCAGAAGGAGCCGCTCAATATCGCGAAGGCCAGTGCAGCCACCGATGGTACTTGGCCGTTGCCAAGGGACTCAAGGCGGTCCACCCGGTCGGCCAGCCCATCAGGCGCTCGACACAACATATCGTCGGCCAGCAGCCGGTCGATGTCAGCACCTTGCAGGGAAGAGAGTTTCTCCTCGCTCCAAATAAGGTTTCCATAATCGCCTCCTTCCGGCAGCCGGGGCCCATGTCCTTCGCCATCGAACGGATCACGCTGCCCCAGTAGCCATAGGCGGTCTCGCTTAATCGGGTAGTTGAGATGTCCAGCTCCCAGCACACACCACTTCGCATCATACCCCATCTCGGCCAGTGAAGATAGGACCTGTTCGAGGCCGCGACCGGCGAGCAACGGGCTATTTTCCACGAACGCGTAGCGCGGTTGTATCTCGCCGATAACTCTCGCCATTTCCCTCCAGAGCCCGGACTTGTTTCCGGCGATGCCTTCACCAGTTCCGCACGAGCTGATATCCTGGCAAGGAAAACCTCCGCTGACGGTGAGATCGCCGGCGATGCTTCGCAGCCACTCGATATAGTCGCGGCATTCCGGATTGTCGATCCTGAAGGTGCGGACGTCGTCCCAGATCGGGAACATGGGGCAACATTGGTCGCGCTGCCGTTCGAGCAGCACTCTCCGGCAGTACGGGATGATTTCGACGGCTCCGACCGTTCTAAACCCGAGAAGGTTTTTCCCGAGAATGCCTCCTCCAGCTCCGGCAAATAACTCCAGCTCATACACGGTCCTTCTCCTGTTCTCTGATGCGGCGCATTGCTTCGGGGTTTCTCCAGACGCACTCCATGCGCTTTTGTTTTTCTTTTACTTTTCCCGCGCCCTGGAGGCCGCTGTGGCGCGTTCGACCCGCCGCCGAGCAGCAGACCTCGATTTCCAGCTTATCCCAGTTGCGGGCCGCCAGAGGCGCGTATAACGGGCTGTCGTAGCCGGACAGCACAACCGCCCCGTCGTACCGGAGCAACGTTGCGATCAGGTCGGCGTGATCGGCGTCGCGCAGCTCGTGTTCGTAACCGCCCGCTTTGCGGCTTCCTGAAACATAAGGGGGATCGCAATAGGCGAGATAGCCGGGGCCGTTGAAACGCGCCAGGCAGTCGCGCCAGTCGCAGCATTCGATCTGGACTTTCTGAATGCGATCGTGGACGCGCGGCAGATTCTCGAACGACGATCGCCAGCTGCCGGTTTGACTGGCCGCGACGCCAGTCCCCCAGGAACCGCCGAACATGCCGCCGAACGACTGCTGCGCCACGTAATACCATCTTGCGGCCTGTTCGACCGGATCGTGGATCGCGGGCCAGGTACGCAGACACTCTTCGTAAAGCTCCCGGCTGTACGGCATTTCGCGGACGCGTGCCATGAAGGGGCCAAAGTATTCACGGCTGGAGACCACCCGGAAAAACGAAACGACGCCCCGGTTGACGTCGTTGTAGACCTCGACTTCGACCGGCGGCTTGCCGATCAGGATGGAGGCGCCGCCGCCGAACGGCTCGACGTAGCGCGTATGAGGCGGCAGCGCGGCGAGAATCGCGTTTTTGATTTTGGGATTGCCTTTTCCGCCGAACCATGGGAACGGGGCACGAAGTTTTGAGCTCATTTGATTTCTCTCCTTGATTTTTTAGACCATAAAAAAAGCCCGGCAGTTGCGGGAAACGTCTTCGCGCCGTATGTTATACGAGCGGGAAAACGGTTCGGCGATGCAACCGCCGGGCCGGGGCCGGATCGCCCCTGCAAGGGCTTCCGGCTTCCGCTATTTTGATTTGCTACTTCATGATATCCTCCTCAGAATGGCACGCCAGCCATTTTCGCTTGTTCTTTTGCCAATCGCTCGACCAACGCTTCGATCGCTTTGACCGCTTCGGCTTTGGTGAAACGGTTGAAGCGGACGATTTTGCCGTCCCATTCGACTTTGCCGAAGCGCCCGACGATGCCGGCGAGGTAGGACGCGTTGCGCTTTTCGTCGGGGAGATAGCGAATCAGGCCGGGGGAATCGTCTGTACCGAGCCAGAGCGCCCAGATTTTCGCTTCCTGCGGCGTTTTGGGCGGGATGGGGGAGCTGGACGGCATGAACGAGTTGGACGCCTCCAGGGCGCGGAGCGCGGCGACGACCGCTTTGTCCTGGTCAGGCGTGAGCGCTTTGGCGCTGGAGACTCCGGCGACGCGCATCAACAATGCGCGGTACTCGGCCTCCGGGAGACGGAGCTTGCCCTTGATGGTGTGGATCGCGGCGATGCTCATTTCACCTCGCTCCAGTCTCCGCCCGAGTTGAAGTTTTCGAAAATATCGTTCAGCAGCTCGGCGTCGGCGGTGAGCGACGGATCGTCGGCGACCGCGTCGGCCATGATCGCGAGGTATGTGTCGATGGAACGGATCTTGCCGGTCGATTTGGCGATCTCGACGGCGGCGGAGACGAGGTCCGGCGAGGCGTCCGGAAAATAGGCCCGGATGATCGGCGTCACTTCGTCGACGCAGAACACGCCGGGGGGAATGTTGCAGCGGTTCATGGCGCGCCCCAGGAACTGTTCCAGGAACGCCGAAAGACGCCCGTGCTCGAACTCTTCCAAGGTATAGGTGGTGAAGATCAAGGCGACGCCCGTGCCGGTCTTTTCGGCGAGATCGAGACGGATGTATTCAAGGCATTTCTTTTTGGCCGAAAGCGAGGGATGCTCCAGCATCTGGTTGGCTTCGTCGATCACCAGAATAGTGTTGTTGTCGCGCAAATAGCGCTCGATGGCGAGCTTGTTTTCCTCGGTTGTGCCGCGGCTTTCGCCGAGGAGTTCGCGGGCGATCTGGCGGACGAGCTTGGCCTGGGTGGTCGCCGCGTCGAGAATGATGTAGCGGGCGTTGGCGCGTTTGGCGCACCAGTGCTCGGCGGTCAGGGTTTTTCCTCTCCCGGTTTCGCCGAAGATCAAGGTCAGCATGCGGCGCTTTTCACAGATGTCCAGCGTTTTGGCGACTCGTTTGGTGATGGCGTTGGGGACGAGCCTTTTGAGTTCAGATGAAGTCTTCACGGAGTTTCCTTTCCTTTTGGGGTTCATCGGGGGTGTCGGCGGTGGAGTCGAGCCAGCGCGTCCGGGAAGCCGGGGCGTCGGCTGGTTCTTCCGGCGCCGCCTGTTTCAGCAGCGCGTTCTGAATCGCTTCGTCGATTTTCCGTTTGCGTTCCGGGTCGGCGCCGCGGCTTTTCTTTTTGGTGCTATCGATCGCACTTGGCGCTGTGCAAACCGTCTCTTGCTTTTTGGGCTTCGCTTCGCCCTGGCTGATGTCGGTTTCGCGCAGTTCGGCGGGAAGGACGTAAAGCTTCGGATTGTGGGATTCTCCCTTGACCGAATACATGCTGTCCAACAGCGCGAGCTTCGCGGGGCCGAGGAAGGCTTCGCGCGGCAGCTGGTAGAGTTTCCACGGATCAAGCTTGTGCCAGCCGCCGGTCTCGTCCATCGCCATGGTGTCGAAGTATTTCTTTTCGGCGCGGATGTCCCGGAGCTTTTCGGCGAGGCGCTTCGCGTCTTCTTCACCGGTGAGGCGCGTGAAGTACGGCAGCATGGCTTCGGTTCTGGCTTCGCAGATGAACGAACCGTCGAGGCCGAAAAGGAAAACGTGCTCGTCGTTCAGGATATCGAGCTTGATCATCACCGGCTTACCGTCGTAGTGATAGCACTTCTCGCGTCCGGACGGGACGGCGACGAAGCGCCGGTTGCCGAGCCGGACGGCGGGGCCGCGGCTCTCGACGACCCGTGCTTCGTCGAACGGCAGCAAAAAGGCGCGGAAATACTCTTCCAGCGTAAAGGCCGGACGCTGGAAACGCAGATCGGGCGCGAAAGCCTGGGCGGGCGAAAGCCCGCGCAGGAATTTTGAGTCCGGACACGGTTTTTCGTGGTAAAGCCGGATCATTGTCCCGAGGAACTTGCAGGCGTCCGCCTCGTTCATCAGGTAGCCGCGGTTGGCCTCCTTGGCCCAGACCCTGGCGGTCGCCGGGCGATTCTCCGGCGCGTTGCCGACGTAACCGCGGGCGGCGCGGGAGTACTCGGCCATCTCGCGGAAGAAGCGCTCGACGTACTTGGCCCGGGCGTTGTACTTCTCGGCGGTCAGGTGCATCACATCGAGCTCCAGCATGATGGAGTGGTGGAAGAGTTTGCTCTTGCTGACCGACGGGGTGAACGAAACCGGGGTCGTGAAGCCGGCCTTGCAGTAATCGGTCCCGTTGTCGGTCAGGAAGACGCGCGGGCGTCCGTAACGCCAGACGCCGAGCGCGAAGGCGTTGCGGATGATTTCGTTGGTCACCGAGACTTTGCCGCTTTCGTCGTTGCGGGAAACGAGCTGGATCGAGACGACGTGCTGGCTCTTGACGTCCATGATGACGCAAATCTTCGGACGGACCGCGTCATAGGTGCCGTCGGCGTTGGGGACGCGGATCATGAAGTCGCAGTCCTGGCTGTCGGCGACCCAGGCTTCATTGGGCTGGATCGTGCCGGGGTCGCGCTCGACGAAGTTGCGGAAGTGCTGCAAATAGTAGTTCTCGCCGCGCCGCATGTAGGCGGTGAAGCGCGCCGGATAGCGTTTGCGGATGAATTCGCGGACCTGGTGAATGGCGGGAATCGGGAAGTTGGGATATTCCATCCGCCATTTGAGTTCGAGCAGCCGGTAGATTTTGGCTATCTTCTGCTGGTTGGCGTTGAGATACTGGCTTTTGAAGGATTCCCAGAAGGCGGGGTCGCCGTAGAGCAGCTTTTCGCAGCCGTAGTTGCGGAGCAACACGTCGGCGTTGGCGTAATCGGGCGAACCGTCGGCCAGGCGGCCGAGTCCGGGTTTGCGGCCGGTACCGGTGAGCCAGTTCCGATAATTGGGATAAATGAGCATCGACGCGCCCCGCTTGCCGCCTTCGGCGAGGCGCGGGAAGAAGCCGGCGCGATCGGCGGCGACGGCTTCGGCCGCCTTCCACTCCGGGACGCCGGCGCGGCGGCTGTATTCGTAGACCTCCCGGATATATTGCACCTTTTCATCCCGCAGCGCGCGTTCTTCGCTGGGAAACTCTCCCGGCGCGCGGCGCAGAAACGAGGTCGAGCGGTACGATCGCACGCCGTGGACACGGCCAGGGGGGCCTGACACATCCGACACGCCCTGAAACGGCGCTGCCGGCGCTTCCTCCATGGGGGAAGCATTGATCGCCGGGGAGGATTCTATTTTGTTCTTTTTGAGCAGGGCATGAAAACGGTTCATCGGCGGTTCTCCTGTCAGTTCAAAAGTCCGAGCGCTTCGCGCTTCCGGGCGGCGATGACGCCGTCGAGGTGACGCTTGGCTTCGTCGAGTTCAGCGGAAAGGCGCTCGAATTCGGAGAGCGCCTCCGGGGCGAATTCATCGGCGTGCGCGACCAGCTGCCGCGCGGCGCTGCGGCACCAGAGAGCTCCATTGGAAACGATCTGCATCGCGTAAGCCGCGCCGACGTCGCGGGCGAAGAGCCCGGCCACCGCCTCCGGGGAGACGTCTTCGAAGATATCGAATTTGAAGGTCAGCTGCTCCGATTCACCTTTGCGCCCGTAGTTGTACAGTTCATCGACTTTGGCGATGAATTCCCTGGTGCTCCATTCCGGACGGAAATGGTTTTTCAGGAAGTTCATCACTTCGACGATCCCGCGCTTGCGGTCGTTGGCGACAGTGCAGAGCTTGAAGAGCTTGGCGAATTCGATCTCCAGACAGCGTGCGTAACACTTGCGCGCCTGGTTCTCCAGGACGCGGCACTCCTTTTCGTTTGCGGATCCGCCCTGGAAGTCCCGCAGCGCGATCAGGAGGCAGCCGACGCCGTAATAGTGATAGATCGTCTTTTCGCCGTTGAATTTCCAGCGTTCTTTGGCTTCGCCCCAGAAGTTCCTGTCGTCGCGGCGAAAGGCCCGCGCCTCGGCGATCTTGAGCGCGACCTTGACCGGCGTGTTGCCGCCGATGCCGGTCAGGACGTCAAGCGCGGCTTCCACCTCGGCCAGGCTGCCGGCGGGAACGCCTGACGCGATGCACTGATGAATTTCCTCAAAGGTCATGGCTCAGTCCCCCTGGATGCGGTCTTCGTCGATGGTTTTTGCGAAGCTGATTTTGGGATTGTCCCCCGGAGGGGTGTAGTGATCCACGCCGGGGATTTGGTGTCCGTCGAGGATCGCGGCGGCGATCGCTTTTTTGTCGGGCGCGATCTCCTCGGCGTAAAGGGCGAGGCCGTGGAGGTCGGAGTAGGCTTTGAGCAGCTCCTTCTTTGCGTCTTCCTTGATGTCGCCGACTTTGGCCGGATCGCTTTCCCAGCCGAAGGAGCCCACGCCTTTGAGGTTTACCTTGCGCGGCGAGACGAAGCGCTCCGGGTGCGCCTTGAGGTATTCGGTCAGTTCGGCGAAAAGCGCGTCGTATTCGGTCTGGATTTCGCTCTTGTCCCGGTCGGCCTTTGCCTTGACCTCGATAATTTTCCGGTCGACCTCAAGCTCGATCTTCCGGAGGCGGTTGAGAAGCCGCGCCATGCGGAAGAAGAGTGCGCGCGCGTCGTCCTGCTTCATGGCCTGAAATTTACGCATGTCCTGTGCGATCGCCATCTTATTCACCACCTTTCCGATCAAGGCGAGTCGCCCCGTCAGGGCAGCCGCCGCGACATTCCGAGGCCGACGCTCGGCCGAAAAATTCGGCCATTTTGCAAAGCAGCGTTTCACGGGTCTTTTTGCCGGTGGCGGCGAGCGAGACGGAGGTCTCGCTCGCGCCGATCAGCGCGGCGAACTCTTTCTGCGTCATGGCGAAGTGTTCGCAGATCAGCCGGACCGCGGTAATCAGTCCGGCGCCGCCGTCGATCACTTCGCGTCCGTAGGCGCGGATCGCCGGGATCCTCGCGTCGAACGCCGAGGGGGCCATACCGGGAAGATAATCGCAGGAAAGCATATGCTCGATTTTCGCCGCGTCGTCGGAGACGTCGTCGACCACTTCCCGGATGATGTTGACCAGGCGTTTGCCGACGTCGTTGCGCTCGGTCAGCGTTTCGAGCCCGAAGCAGGCGGCTTCGATCCGGCCCAGTTGTCTTGCTGTGATTTTCATGGAGTAGCGTCCTTTCAATATTGGTATGGCGGCAGATTGTCGTAGACGTCGCGCGGAATCTCGGCCGACTTGATGTAGTCGCGGACCTGGTGGGCCCGCAGCCCCAGCAGGTCGCCGATCTGCCGGTGCGTCAGCTCCGGACAGAAGAAGTGGTTGCGGTTGGCGCGCCACCAGTCCGGGTTTTCGGCGGCGCGGTCCGCCAGCGCGGCGATCCGCGCCGGGTCGAGGACGGAGGGAACCAGCCGGAAAAAGAATTGGAGGCGCGTCATCCGCCGGACGAAGCGCTCATGCGTTTCGCCGTCGGTGATCTCGACGTCGACGCGCCCCATCGCGTCGGCGAGGACGCGGCAGGTCCTGGCGGTCTCCAGCATCAGCTCGCCGCTGACCCTGTCGCAAACGATTTCGCGCGGTTCCTCGAATAGCCGCATTTACTGATCCTCTCTCCGGCTGCTGTCGATTTTCAGCGTCACCTCGCGGAACACGGCGAAGGCCGGCTGCTTGCCGACGAACCAGCAGCAGCTGAGCCCGCCGTCGGTGATCGCGTCGACGGTCATCGCCGGGCCACCCGACTTGAGCCGCACGGTGTCCCCCGCTTTGATCTTTCCACTTTCCCCATTCCCCTGCTGAACGGCGGCGCGGGCGTGGTCGCCCTGGGCAATGGCGCCGGAGTTGGCGCCGTTGATGACAATCGTTTTTTCAGGCATTTTATTCCCCTCCTGTTTGACGTTGATTGTCCGGATCCGACAGATCAAAATAGACGTCGGCGCGGTCGGCGCGCAAGGTTCCTTCGCACTCCAGGTGATAACAGGCGGAGTCGGCAAAGGCGGCCGAACGTCGGCCTCGGGATAGCGGGTCGGTCGCTTCGCTCTCTCGACCCGGGAATACAGGAGTCAATGCCGGCGGCACGATTTTGTGAGACATGATTTACGCATCCTTTCCGGTGCTATCGGCGGCACCCGCGCTGCCGGCGGCGCCGTCTTCCGGATCCGCGATCAGGTGGATCCCGAAATACTGCCGCGCGGCCTGTTCAACGTAGGGGTAGATCCGCGCGGCCTGCTTGCAGTTCGCGAACGTCTTGGGATCGATTCCCATCGCCCGGGCGAGATTGCTGTGTCTGATCTCCTTCTCCTGGCAAAAGGCGCAGAGTTCGCCCATGGCGACGCTTTCGCGCCCCTGGAAGTGACCGGCGACGGCGGAGCGGAGCTCCCCGTACTTTTCGCGGTCGAGCTCTTCCTGTTTCGCCAGGCCGACCGGCGAGTCGGGATCGACGTCGTCCGGCCGAACCTCGGCTTCGTCGCCGTCTTCCGGCTCAACATTCGGCAGGGCCGGTTCGTTGAGCAGCAGGTCAAAAAGCGCCTCCCGGCACTGCGGGCAGAGGTCGCAGCTGATCGGCTCGTAGCCCTCGACCTGCAACTCCACATGGCAGGTGGTCCGCTCCGGGGAATCGGTCTCGTATTCATCGCCGCAACGGTCGCATATTTCTTCGATTTTAATCATGGTTTACACATCCTTCCGGTGCCGTCGACAGCACCATTCACAATTGTCCGCGGTTTAAAGACGGCGATCTTGTTGCGCATGCGCAGAACTTCGGCGCGGCCGAACGTCGGCCTCGGAATAGCGGGCCGGTCACTTCGCTCTCTCGGCCCGGGCGGCATATCAATGCTCGATCTCATCACTGGCCTCCGATGGTGAGAATGTATTTGACCGCGTCGATCACCGTGATCCCGACGACCGCTCCGGCGGCCCCGATCATGAAGACCAGGGCGAAGAACATCGTCTCGATCCGGCCGAAGTTGTCGCGCCCGCGCCGTCTCCTCATGGCTCAGCCCTCCTTGTTGTGGTTTGATTGAGGTTCCAGCTCGTAATACACCTCTCGCGCGTCGTCCCGCACGTCTCCGAAGCAATCAAGCCGATGGCAGCCGTCGAAGTCGAGTCCGATGCAGAGAGCACAGCGGGAACCTCGTCCATTAAAATCGTCAAAATCTCGACAAGTCACGGCGCCGACGCCGGGAATATCGAGCGATTCGCCGATCGGGAGCGCGCTGATCGCGGCGATCTGATCGTCGGTGAGAGCGATGTTATCGGCCATGATCAGAGTCCTCCTTTGACGGCGTAGACGACGTTGTTGCCGTCGTAACGCCCCATTTTGGTGCAATCAAACGGTTTACAAGACAGCTCGTCGGTGGCGGCGATGCAGTCGTTGCAGTCATTGCAGTCGCACTCAAGGTCATAAAAGTCCACGCAGGTCACGATCCGCCCGTCGGGCAGCGTCAGGCTGCCGTTGACCGGGAGGGCGTTGATTCGCTCGATGAGTGAGTCGGTAATAATTTCGTCCATGGTCAGCTCTCCTTGCAATTGGGGGTGGCGGGTGCTAAATTAGCGTCAACAACCGAAATGGAGGTGGCGAATGATTCCCGAGTTGTTTGAGTCATTGAAAAAAGGTCTTGCGCAAGAAAAAGATGTGGAAACAAAGCAGACGGAATATCTGCAAGGCTACCGTCTCCGCTCAAGTTCATGCGAAGATATTGCAATGCAGATCGCCGCCGCCGAAGGTCTTGCGGTAGCCATCGTGACGGCTCTGGTCTTGACGGAGAACAATCAAGTGATTGGCTATCTGCTTTATAACAAAGACGACACTTCGACCCACAGCCGCAACTTCCGATATTTCTTCGCCAGGGAAATGTTGATTGCGCTTTGCAATTCATGGGAAAACGATGATCTTCTCTGGAGCCGGGAAATCCTTCAGAAAAAGGACAAGCCGGAAGAAAAATATGCGTTGGTTGAGATGCTTGTGCATTCCCTGGCGTTTGAGGCGTCTTCCGCTGCGGAGAAGTATCGGTATTTTTCGGACGGTTCTCCAGTTTCCTGATGATCCGCTCAATCCGTTTGCTGTTGACGCCGTATGCAGGAAAGCCGCTTTGCAGCGCCCGCAGGATCCTGATGGTTTGTTTCATCGTTTCCGTTCTCCTTGTTTGAGCTCCTTGCAATGTAGATCAACGGGGGATAAATTAGCGTCAACAACCAACCCGGAGGTGCGATATGGTAAATGAGAAAATGGCTGTCCTGAAGCAGATTCTTGCCGAGATGGCGAATTTGAAGTCCGCTCATCGGAGCTGGCTGAAGAATTACCCGAAACGTCCCGGCGTCGACTGGCAGTATCTCGCCGAACATCTTGCCGCCGGGCAGTCTCTGGCCGCGTCGGCGCTGACGACGCTGTTTCTGACTGAAGGGGGCGACAGCGTCCGGCGACTTTTGCGCAATCGGGACGAAGGATCGGAGAGCAGCCGGAATTTTCCTTTTCACTATGCCCATCTTCTTTTAGTTGACCTGCTTGCAGCATGGAACAAAGAAGAGTTATTCGGGTTGAAAGAGTTTGTTCTTCGCGAAGACGCCGACGCGGATCGGCGGATGGCGGTGATTGCGGATTTTCTTGAAGCGCTTGCCTGCAATAATGACAGAGTCGCGAAGAAACTTGCTTTCTTTCAAGCCGACTCCGCAGATGCCGTATTTGACCGCCGATGACGGTCCATTCCCGTGAGTACGGACGATACCGTTCCTGACGGCTGAGCAGATTGGCGAGCATTTCATTTTCGTTCTTCATCGTTTTCATTCTCCTTGTCTTATTTTGTTATCTGCCCGCGCACGCGAGGGCGGGGGCGGCGAAGTCCATCAGCTCTTCCGGGCGGCAGCCGAGCGCCGCGGCGTAACGTTCGGCGGTGCGGATTTGCTTGATGCCGTTTCGTTCCAGTGTTGAGACACAGCCGGGAAGCACCCCCATTTTCTCCGCTAATTCCGTTTGTGTGATAAAGCGGCTCATCCGCATCTTCCGCAGCGCTGTTAAAGGCTTTTTTTTGCGTTTCATTGCAATCTCCTTATGATGCATGTCATAATTATAAACAAAAAAAACATCCTTCCCTGCATGTACTCAACAAGAGGCAAGAAGACGACTATCAAACAATGACGTTAATCATAATTTAGGATCATAATCATAAATAGTCAAGTCTTTTTTATGATAATTTGCAAAAAAAAATCATTGAGGTATATTATTATCAATAAACATTGATAATTGAGGTAAAAAAAATGGCGCTTGAAGAACAAGTGAAACAGGCATTTTTCACGCTGATCGGGCGCGAGGACGGAAATTTGCGACAAATCGCCCTGCAAAGAGGAGTCGATTATGCTGTAATACATAGACTCAGAAGTGGAAAGTCGTCATTTTCAAATATGCCCATATCGACGATAGATAAGTTATTCCCTAATCTGCGGGTGAGCTTCGGGCCAATCGACGACGGCGGAGTTTTCGTCCGCGGCGCGAACCACGGCGCGATCGCCAACGGCACCGGAGCCAAGGCGACGGTCAGCGGAATGAAAACGATGCCGTCGTCGACTGTGCTTCCCGCCGATGCGATCAGTCGGAATGCGTTGGAAAAAGAGATTTTAACCGCCGAAGAGTTCAGCACGGACGAGAGGGTGAGATTTCTTTTGTTTCTCAAAAGCAAGATTACATGATAAAAAAATCGATTAAATGAGTGATTGGCTTGTGGAAAAACGAATGAGCGAATGTATATTCAGTCAGGACTTCAACACAAAGGGAAATATGATATGAAAGAGAAAATCAAGAATCTTTCCGAGCGGATTGAAAAAACATTGTCGGTGATCCAGACAGAAGAGGCCACCAAAAACGCGTATATCATGCCCTTCCTGCAGCTGCTTGGTTATGATGTCTTCAATCCCCTGGAGGTCGTCCCTGAATTTACAGCCGATATCGGGATCAAAAAAGGAGAAAAGGTAGATTATGCCATCATGCTTGGCGATGCCCCGGCAATTCTGATCGAGTGCAAAGACTGCCGAAATGACCTCAATATCGATAATGAGAGTCAACTTTTTCGTTATTTTCACAGCGCCCGCGCCAAATTCGGCGTATTGACCAATGGTATTTCCTGGAAATTTTTCACCGACCTGGTCGAACCGAACAAAATGGACGCGCACCCATTCCTCGAGATCAACCTCCTGGAGCCGGACCGGATCAATCATGCCGAGCTCGAAAAGTTTTCAAAAGCAAAATTCGACGCGGAAAACATTCGTGCCGCCGCCGATCATTTGAAATGCACCAGTTCCATCAAGCGGGTGTTGACCGAAGAATTCGCCGATCCGTCGGAGGATTTTTTGAGGTTGATTTTTCGCCGCATGAACACCACCGCCTGCGTGTTCAACGAAAAACAGAAAGCGAAGATCAAGCCGATTGTGAAATCGGCAATCGACCTCCTGATCAGCGAAAAAATCGAAACGAATCTCGAATCCATGCGCAAGGCGGCAGCGGCGGCGCGCGAGGCCGCAACGGCGGCGCAAGCCCCGATCAGCGAAGTCGTAACATCCGAGGCGGAAATGGAGGGGTTTAACATAGTCCGCGCCATCGGCTCGGAGTTGGTTTCCCCCGAAAAAATTGTCATGCGCGATGCAAAATCATATTGCGCGGTCCTCTTTGAAGATAACAACCGGAGACCGTTGGCGCGACTGTATTTTAATAACCCCGACAAGCTTGCGATCGGCCTCTTTGCCACGCCGGAGGAGGAAAAGGTTCCCCTGGCGGCCATTTCGGAAATTTATGCCCTCCGGGCAAAAATTCATGCGGCGATAGAGCGATATACGCAGTCTGCCAAGGAGTAGTTTTTCAGCGAACTGCGCAAACCTTTTTCCCGTTTTTTGCCAAAAAAAAATGAAAATAATTGGAAATAGTTGACAATAGGGAATATAGTATTATGGCGTTTTTGTCGGATGAGGCGCTGAACCAGCTTGTCGCCAAGTTGATTGAAGGTGGTTTTTTTACACTCGGAACGCTTTTCGGCGTTGTGGTAGTTCTGTCGGTCCACCGGTTCCTGCGTAAAAACAGTCCCGAATGCTCCTGGGAAAAGACGGCGACGGCGTACCAGCGGGAAAATCAAAGTTTGAGATCAAAAATGACAAAGCAGGACAAAGACCATTTTGAGCTTAAAGCTGAAATCGCGAACCTGAAACACGAAAACGAAACACTTAGGAGGAAGAAATCATGAACTGGGTGTCGATTTTGTTTTCTTTCATTCTTGCTTGTGCCGCGGGAGGTATTTGGGCCTTAGCCGAATATCTTCACTGCAAACGCCTGCAGAGAGCTGCCGAATCATCGTTGGCGCGTACAAAGCTGCTTGAGTTGTCTGTTGAGCTCGAAGAAAAAATAAAAGATCTCGACTTGAGAAGAAACTTGCTGCCGTTTTTGTTTTTGCATTCAATCAGCGGTATATCGCTGCAAAGCAATTTGATGAATTTCTGGCAGTTTGTCCGTTTTTTGATGCTGGGGAAGGCCAATTATCGCAACAATGAAAAATTTATGGAAGAACTCCACGGTTCTTTGAAGCGAATTCCCGGAGCCACCAATCTTGAAGCGCGTTTTGCGGAACTCTATCTCTTCTATTTCGGTCGTCGGCATCCGATTTATTTTCGCTTGATGTCGCTGAAAAACAGCTACATGTATGCCACAATCAAAAAAGAGAAACGTCAGGAACTCTCATTGAAGATGATCGAGAAAGACCACGTGTTTCATCCTGAATTGCTGGCGGCTGCCGCGTAATTCATTTTCATACTGGCTATCCGCACTCCGGTGGCCAGTTTTATTTTTCCCCCAATCCCCACTCCTCAACGGTGTAATCTTTCCCCTCAATCCCGCGCGGGACAGCCCGCGCGGATCGCCGCTCCATTTGTTCCGGCACCCACCACCACAGCAGCCGGCGAACGTCATCGGCGGTCAGTTCGCCCGTGCCGGCGACGGTCAAAACCGTGCCCCGGTATGTTGATTCCCGGTACTCCGGCAGCGCCGGACTCCCAATGCGCAAATGCTTGCGCATTGCTTTTCGCACAATGACCTCGGGGCCTTCGTTCATCGCCTGACGATACTCGGCGATCCGCCGCCGCAGCTCCACTCCGATTCGTAGTTTCATGGTTCCTCCCGGTTATCATCATAATATGTAGCAATTGTCTATTTTTGTCAAATACTACATCTATTTTTTTGATTTAATCAACCCCAGACTCCGTTTATATTTTGATCGTTTACTTCCGCCTTTTCCGATTTTTTGAGCGTAAATATCAACTCCCGTTGATAGCAACACTTCCTGGCCCCCTATTTATAGAGGGACCTTTTTTCATCGGGGGTTTCTTCTTGTCGGCCACGGCGCGGATTTCCGCGCCGTGGTTTTTTCTTTTGCTCCCGTGGCAGAATGGTTAATTGCGGTCATGACATTAACGCGATCCCGGTTCGATTCCGGGCGGGAGCTCCATTGAACTTTGTCTCCGATCCGGCGTCATCGCCTTGTGCGCAGGGCAATGCCGTCGAGTGACGGCGCGGCCGGATCGGAGCTTTTTTTACAACCGGAGTTTTCTTATGGATTTCCTTTATGGGGCGGTCGGCGGCGGCGTGGCCGGGCTGATCTTCGTGTTGCTGGGGGTGTTCGCCATTTTTTACTTCAAGCGCGTGATCGCCGAGCGCGACGCGCTCCAGGAACGGCGGCTCTCCACCCTCGAACGGCAATTCGAGGAACACGTCCGCGAAGACGTGTCGAAAACCATTCTCGCCAAGCTTGAGACAATGGAGAAATCAGCCTCCGAACGGCAAAAAGAGACGGCCGGCCGCTTCGAAGTCCTCACCGCCAAAGTCGACCGCGCGCTCCAGTCGAACGAAGGCCAGGAGCGCGACCTCAAAAATCAGCGCGAATTCCTCGCCAATCTCCGCGAAGACCTGCAATCACACGTCAAATTCTGCAACACGAGGGTGAAAAATGACCGATAAATACCGCATCCGCCAGGCGTTATTGAAAGCGCTCGGCCGCTTCGTCTGTCCACAGGACCTCAACACCGTGCTCTGCGACGACGCGGTCATCCTGCTCGGAGCCGATCCCGCCCGCCTCAAGCGGGAATGGGATGAACTCACTTGCGCCGAATATCTGAAACCGGTCCAGGGGTACCCCGATTACCGGTCGCTCGCTCCCGCCGTCCGCGCGAAGCTCGAAGCCGGCGTCTCGATGCTCGACGACCCCTTCCTCGCCGGTCCCTCCGCAGTGAGATGAAAGAGGAAAGAGGAAAGGGAAAAGAGATGAAAAAAAACATGCCGGAAAGCCGGAACGGCCCCCGCAGCGTCTTCTCGCTGCTTGCGCTGCCGGACCGGCTGCGGATGGTGGGCCTGATCCAGGACGGCGCCACCTGCGGCGCGATCGCCGCCGATCCGGTGATCCGCGACGCCTACGCCGCGCGGGGAGCCGAATTCAACCGTTCGGCGCTGACCCGGATCCGCAAGTCAAAGGAATACGCCGAACTCGCCGCCATGCGCCAGAGAAAGCTTGCGGCAGTGGCCAACGATCAACTGTCGGCGGCGCTGCTGCGCGACGCCGGCGAAGCCGCCAACGTCGGGGAACAGGCGAAAGTCGCGCTGCTGAGGGCGGTCTCCGAGCTCTCCGACCTCGCCGAAGCGGCGGACCGGATCAAGGCGCTCCGCAGCCTCTCGCAGACGCTCGGCGCGCTCGACACCGCGACCAAAGACAACCGCATCGCCGACCTCTCGCGCAAACTCGAAGAGCGCAAACGCCAAAGCGCCGCCGCCGAAGCCGAATGGAAGCTCCACGAAGCCGAGCTCCTGTCGCAAATCGCGGAGCTGCTTCAGGCCGTTACGGAACTCAAGGCGGCCATGCCCGGAGTCAAGTCGAGTGACGTGGCACAGGCGCTGAAAGATAAATTCGGCGTTAAATGAACATTTTCACATCGGAGGCTTTATGGGATATTTCATCCCTTATCAGGAACGCTGGCTCAATGACGACGCCACGCTCAAGATTTACGAGAAATCCCGCCGGGTCGGCATCACTTACGCGACCAGTTTCCGCTGCATCCTGAAGTGTCTCAACGAAAACGACGGGAGTTCGTTCGTCCAGTGGGTCTCTTCGCGCGACGAACTGACCGCCAAAGAGTTCGTCACCGACTACGTGGCGATGTGGGCGCGGGAGGCGAACAAGGTCTCCCGCGAGCTCGCCGAAGCCGTCAAGGGCGCCACCGGACTCGACGGCAAAAACACCGAGGTGGTGGACGAGAAACACGGCATCACCGCTTTTGTCGTCAAGTTCAGAAACGGTTCCCGTATCTGCTCGATCTCCTCTAATCCGCTCGCTTTCGCGGGCAAAGGAGGCGATATCCTGATCGACGAAATGGACCTCCATGCCGACCAGGAGACGCTCTACGCGATGGCCTACCCCTGCATCACCTGGGGAGGCCAGCTGGAGATTGTCTCCGCGTATTCGGCCGACGGCTCCGAAAACAGCGTTTTCGCCCGTCTCTGCAGCGAGGCCAAGGGGGAAAACCCGCGCGGCATGAGTTACCACCGGACCTCCCTCGACGACGCGATCGGCGAAGGCTTCGTCGAAAAAGTCAACGAGGTCAAGGCGGGCAAAGGACGCCCGACCCAGACCCGGGAGGAGTTCAGGGAGCAGATCCGGCGCGGCTGCATCAACCGCGCCGCTTTTGATTCGCAGTATATGTGCATTCCCAATCAGGCTTCCGGGCAGCAGGCGATCAATCCGTCCGACCTGGCCGCCGCCAAAAAGGACTTCACCATACTGCGGCTTCACCTGGTCGGAGACGCGACCGTGCTCGAATTGTACGATCCTTGCGTGGAGCTTTACACGGAAGCCGAATACTGGCGCGACCTGGGGAGGCTCGCCAACTGGGGCCGGATCTCCTTCGGCTGGGACATCGCCGTAACGGGAGACCTGGCCTGCATCTGGGTCAATCAGCGGACCGGCGGAGACGTCTACCGCCTGGCGGCCTGTCTTACCTTCAAAGGGTGCAAAACCGAATCCCAGCGTCGGGTGGTCGAAGCGATCCTCGACGCTTTCCGCGACGCGGTAGGCGCGGGGGACGCCTCCGGACTCGGGACGACGGAGTGCGCGAAGCTGGAGGCGCTTTATTACGGCCGCTTTGTCGGAATCAAGTTCAATGTCCGCAGCAAACTGGAGCTTTTTACCCTGACCCAGGGCATTTATGAAGCGCGGCGCCAGGAACTGCCGATCAACCAGCCGGAAATCGCCGCCGACGTGGCGGCGATGAAGAAATCTGCCTCGGCCTCCGACCGTCTGATCTTCGTCGCGACCAAAAACGAATTGCTTCCGGACAGTCACTGCGACCTGATGACCGCCAACGCCCTCGCAAACCAGGCGGGAGAAACGATCGGCGACTATGGCCCCTGCGTGTTTGAGCCGTCTTTGCCGACGTCGCCGGCGCGGGAGCGCTTCGACAACTTCAACAACCCTGATCGGATGAGGCGAAATGAAAATCAAGAAGAATCCCGCTGGCCGGTCTGATTCCGGGCGGCGGTTTGTTTCGGGACCCGAGGACCGCTTCCGTTACGGGGCGACCACGGTTTACACGCCGGAGCGGATCAAGTCGATCATCGACGCCGCCAACTCCGGCGACATCGAGGGGCTCTGCCTCTGCGGCCGCGAAATGCTCGAGCGAAACTGGGACATCATCGGCGCTCTCGAGCAGCGCGCCGACGCGATCTCGGGCGTCAAGTTCGACGTTCAGCCGGGAGGCAAGTCGGCCCTCGACATCGAGGCCGCGAAAGCGTTTGAGGAGCAGCTCCGCGACGCGGGGCAGCTCAACGGGCTCGACACCTTTTACGAGCTGGTGAGTCACCTGACCACGGCGGTGGTGATGCCCTTCGCGGCCTCCGAAATCGTCTGGGGCCAGGGCGGCAGGCTCGACGGCTTCGCCGCGATCGAGCCGCATCATTTCACGTTGCGCGACGGCTTCGTGCCGCGGTTGATCTGTCAGGAGTACCCCGCCGGGATGCCGGAGGAGGAGGCGAAAAACAGCCTCATCTTCCACCAGTTCCGCAAAAAGCCCGATCCGGCGCGGGCCGGCAAAATCCGGGTGCTGGCCTGGCTCCACTGCTTCCAGAACTGGCCGCTCAAGGACCTTTTCAGCTTCATCGAGCGTTTCGGGATGCCTTTCGTGGTGGCCCGGGTCGACCAGAAGGCTTGGGACGAGGAGCGCGGGACGCTCCACCGGCTGATCCGCAACTTCGGGCCATCTGGCGGCGGCGTTTTTACCAAGAGCACCGAGCTGGAGCTGCTGAACGCGGCCAACACCGGGAGCGACAACGTCTATTTCAAGGCGCTCGAATTCACCCACAATGCGATTTACACGCTGCTGGTGGGGCAGCTCGCCAGCTCCGGCGACGCCTCCGGGATGTCCAACGGCACCACCCAGGACGCGGTGCGGCAGGACATCCTCGAAGCCGACGCGCGGTCGCTCGAATCGACCGTTCGCGCCCGGATCGCCGCGCCGTGGACGGAATTCAATTTCCGTGGAGCCGCCGCGCCGAAGCTCCACTTCCAGGTGGAGCCCGCCGAGGATCAGCTCCAGCTGGCGACCGTGGTCAGTACGCTGTCGCAGGCCGGGTACAAGTCCGATCCCGCCGAAATCGGCAAGCGCTTCAATTTGAGCCTCCGCTATGAGGCGACTCAGGCGCCGGGAGTTGGACAGTTTGGACAGCCGGGAAATGATACAGCGCTGGCCGGGGAGAATAAAAAAAAAGAGGGTGAGCCGGCACTGAGGGATGCGCTGGAGGAGTGGCTCGGGCCGATCGCGGACAAAGTCGGCGAAGTCGTCGAGCTTCCGGACGAAGAGTTCGACCGGATCATGAAAGGCGGCTTCGCGCCGGAGCCGGGAGACGGCTCCGGGTTTGAAGAGCTTGAAACCGCCGATATGGAGAAGGAGCGAAAAGGATGAAAGTCAGTTTCAGCGTCAACGACGCCGATACGATCGCCCGGCTCCGGGGACTCTCGGTCGATGCTTTTGTCGAAGCGTGGGCCGAGGCGATACGGGAACTTGCGCAGGAGAGCGCCCGGAAGCGGATCGGCGGCAAATTCGGAGATGAAGTCGCCGGCAGCGTCAGGCAGGATACACGCGGCCTCGGCAGCGAGATTTATTCAAAGGGGAAAATCGGGGAGCATGTTCACAGTGGCGGCCCGATTCAGAGCTCGAATGGGAAAATGCTGGCGATTCCCTCGAAATGGAATACCAGGAAGGGGCTTTTCGCCCGTAACTGGGCCGAGGATTCGTTGCAATTCGTCCGCTCGAAGAAGCGGAACCGGGCTTATCTCTTTGAGAAAACGTCCGGCGGCAAGAAGCTCGGCCGGCCGATGTTCTTCCTGACGCCCAAAACCAAGCCGCAGAAGCCGCGCCCCTGGTGGCCGGACGAAATGGCGGTGCGGAGCGAGACGAAACGCTTTTTCGACGAAAACTTTTGAAATGAGGTCAAGAAATGCTGCGTGACGGAGCGGAACTGAATTATATCCGGAGCCGGACCAATCTGCCGACCGGCAAAGGTTCGTCGGAAATCGCGAAAGACATTCCGGCCAGAATCCGGGCCCAGGCGTTTTTCTCCGCCCGGGTGGCCGAGGCGCATATCCTCGACCGGTTCCGGCAAATCTCCGACGATTACAACACCGGCAGAATCGGGCGCGACGAGGCGCGGAATCTGATGATGGAGTACGCCAGGCGAAGCGGTCGCGACGACGGCACGGGGGGATTGCGGAATCTCGCCTCGACCGCCCGGCTGAACCTCATCATCGACCAGAACGCCAAGATGGCCCGCGCGGTCGGCGAATACGAACGCATGTATTCCCCGGCCAACCTCGAAGCGTTTCCGTATGTGATTTTCCGCGCCTCGGTCGGGAGCAAGAACCCCCGTTTGTCGCACGGGGAATACGACGGCATGGTCTTCGACAAATTCGACCCGTGGCTCCGGACGCACACCCCGCCCCTGGACTTCGGCTGCAATTGCAAACTGGAAAACTGTTCGCGGAAAAAGGCGGAGAAGCTCGGCGGCCCGGTGCCGATGACGCCGCCCGAAAAGGTGAAGGTCGAGAGCAAAAGCGGCTTCAGCTTCGACCCGGCGCACGCGTTTGAAGAGGCGGATTTGAGTTCGCTCCATCCCATGTCGCGGGCGCGAATCATCGAGCAGGCCGCGGAGGCCGTCCGGGATCAAAAGCTCGGCAATGTCGGCATGATCGCCGCGCCGCCAACCACCGGCGAGCCTCCGGCTCCGCTGCCGAAGCTGGACGCCGTCAAGCGCGGTTTCGCGGCGATGGAGAGCGCCGCGCGCCGGGAACTGGAACAAGCAGGGTTGAATCCCGACAAGCTCCCCGACCGCGACGCGGTCAATCAGGCGTTTGCAACGATCGGGAAACAGGGCAAGAACATTCCGGGAAGTGTGATCGATCTTTTTTCCAAAGAACCGTTTGAGGTGGGCTCGCTGAATTCCCGCGCGGCGGAGGCCGCCGGGCTGCCGCCGCAGCCGGTTCTCCTGGGACGCGGCAACAGCCGCCACGGCGTGGAGCATCTCTGGCGGAACCACAAGGAGCTCTTCGTCGATCCGGCGGCGGCGGTGCGGCTGCTGCGGGAAACGCTCGGTGATCCCAATTGCCGGGTCGTGGTCAGTTTGAAAAGAGCGATGGTCACCAGCGGAACACGCGGCAATCAGCAAAGAGAGCCGATCTGTCTCAAGCGGATTGTGCTGCATAACCCCGTAACGCAGACCTATTGCGTCATGGTTCATGACGGCAAAGAACTGAAGCTGGTAAGCTGGAACAACGCCGGAGACGATTACGGCGACAGCGAATGGACGCTGGAATAAAAAAAGAGCGGCTACGTCCCGCAGGCCCTCAATCGTGAGGTAACGCGCACACTCGGGAAAACCGCTCTCCGCATTTACCATATATTTCAAAACCGGAAAGTCAAATGATTTCCGCAAAAATATCCGGGAAGTGATGAAAATCCCCCTTTCATCTTTCCCCTTTCATCTTTTATCTAAAAAAAGAAAGGATCGCCATGGAGTGGTTGAAACTGTCGGCGGAGACGCCCGGTGTGATCCGCGACGAAAACGGCGTGCCGATCGAGTGGCCGCTCCTCAAGGTCGGTGAGAATCCGATCTGCCAGGAAGGCGAGGACGGCAGCATCACGCTGACCGCCGAGCAAATGGCCCGAATCGTCGCGTATTTCGCCAAAAAAGGAGAGAAGATCCCGCTTGACTCGGAACACTACCTCTTTGAGCTGGCCAACCGGAAACAAATGGACGAAGCCGAGGTGCTGCGCCTCTTCCCGGGCGGCGTTGCGGCGCTGGGCTTCGGCACGCTCGCATTGGCGGGTGAGGATCTCCGGATCAAAGTCAAGTGGACCCCCACCGCCTATGAGTTCATGCGGGAGAAAATCTACAACTATTTTTCACCGGTGATCCGCGGCCTGGAGAAAGGGCCGCTCAGGATCACCTCGGTCGCGATGACCAATGTCCCCGCCATCAACAAACTGGACGCGCTCGCAGCGCGCGCCGAAACAAACCAGCCCGCAACGGGCGGAAAGGATCAGATGATCAAATTCAACAAAGCGCTCGCAAAGCTGCTCGGCCGCGACAGTGTCGCGCTCGGAGCGGAGACGTCGGAGGAGGAAAAAGACCGCATCGCCGCCGAAATCGAATCCAAGGCGACTCTGATCGAACAGGTCAAGACCCTGCTCGGCCTCGCCCCCGAAGCCTCGCTCGACGAAGTGATCGCAGCGCTGAAGGCTGAAACCGGCAAAGCCGCCACCGCCGACGAAAAACAGCAGCAGCTGGACGAACTCGCCGCCACCGCCGAAAAGAACGAACACGCCCGGCTGGTCTCCCTGGGCCGCGTCGAGCGTAAAATCGTTGAGGCCGACATGCCGTACGTCAACAGCCTCGACAGCAAGGCGCTCAAGGCGCATTTGGATCACACCTCCCCGAAGTTCCCGGCCAGGCTGCCGGATCAGGGGCGAAAGGGCGATCCCGACGCGCTGGCGCTGACCGCCGAAGAGAAGCTGATCTGCAAAAAACTGCGCATCAGTGAAGAAGACTTCCTCAAGGAAAGGAATTGAACAATGAGCGCACTTACTTGCGACCGCAACACCGCGAGCCGGCCGGCCAGTCTTCGGACGCTGGTCGCCGCTTCGGCGATCTATGCCGGAGCCATCGTCGCCGTCAACGCAGCCGGCAAGGCCGTTCCGGCCTCCGATACGGCGAATCTCCGCGTGGTCGGCGTCGCCCAGCACGCGGCGGCGGCCGGGGAAAAAATCACGGTGTCGTCCGGCTGCTTCGCTTTTGACGGCCCCACCGTCACCGCCGCCGATCTCGACAAGACCGTTTACGTCGCCGACGATCAGACGGTGAACACGGTCGGCGGGACCAACAAGGTCGTCGCCGGGACCGTCTTCGACGTCGACGACGAAGGCGTCTGGGTAAAAATCGGATAACAAAAAGGAAATCAAATGGAACTCAACAAGCAAAATCTCCAGGCGATGCGGACCGCCTTCAACCTGAAATTCAAGGCGGGCGTCGAGAGCTACAAGCCGCTCTACACGGAGCTGGCGATGATCGAGGGAGACGCCGCGCACGACGCGATCGAATTCCCGTTCATCGAAGCCCTGGGCGGCATGCGCGAATGGTTCGGCGACCGCCAGTACAAGACGCTCAGCGAAAAGGTCATCCGGCTGGTCGAGCGCGCCTTTGAAATGTCGCGCAAAATTCCGCGCCGTATTATCCAAACCGACAACGGGGGCATGTACGGCTCGATCGCCACCGGCATGGGAGAAGCGAGGGAAAAACTCTGGGACGAACTCCTGGTCGCGGCGATGGCCGCGCCGCCGCCCTGGCTGGACAGCAAACCGTTCTACTGCGACTCCCGCAAATACGGTACCGGCAAGACGGCCGGGGTGATCAACAACACGGCCGCGCTTGCGCTGTCGTTCGCCAACTTCGGCGCGTTTTTTCTTCAGATGTCCACCTTCAGCGGTTCGGACGGGTTCCCGATCGAGAGCCGGCCGACCCACCTGATCGTCGGGCAGCACCTGGAGGACACCGCGAAGATTATCCTGGAGCAGGATAAATACAAAGACGCCGACGGCAATGAAGTGCTGAACCCGCACAAGGGCAAATGCAAGCTGGTGGTGCATCCGCTGCTCAGGGGCGACTTCCAGAGCGACTGGTACCTCGGCAAATTCGACAGCGTGATGAAGCCTCTGCTGGTGCTCAAAAACAAGGAGACCGCCATCACCGTGCTCGACGCCGACAACGACGCCCCCGTCTTCGACCGCAACGAAGTGGTGTTCGGCGCCGAGGCCTTCGGCAGCGCCGGCGCTCTCTTCCCGCACCTCCTCGGACGCAGCCGTCCGGCGGCGGGATAAGCGATGGATTACGCTTCCGTCGCCGAACTGCGCCGGAGAACCGGGCGGAGCGTGTTCGACGAAATTTACGGAAAATCGGAGTTGCCGGACTTCTCGGACTTGTCGATCGCGCTTGACGATCTCCTGGCCGCCGCCGCCGAAATCGACGGCGCGATCGCCGCGCGGTACCGGCTGCCGGTGACCGGAGAACGATCGCTGGCGTTGCTCAAGGACTGGTGTTTGACGCTTGCCGAAGAGCGCGCCTTTGCCCGTCCGGCGGGGGAGAGCTTTACCGAAAAGGTAAAAACCCGCGTCGCCCAGGTACGGCAATACCTGGATAAAATCCGCGACGACGCCTTCCGGCTGCCGGACGCCGAGGAGAACCGCTCCGGGACCGGCGCGGGAGGCGTTGCGATTGTCCAGTGTGACGAGCCGGTCTTCGGCAGGGACAGGATGAAAGGATTCTAAATGCGTAAACTCGATGAAATCGCCGGCGATCTCCGGGCGGAGCTGATTGAACACTTCCAGACGGTGCGTGTTTCGAGCGTCCAGACGGCGGAACAGTTCGGCAAAGAGCTCGTCACCATCAATCCGGACAATCTGCCCGGTGTGGTGATCATCTTCGACGGTCTGGTTCACAACTTTGAGAACACGATCGCGGAGGTGAATTTCACGCTGGTGATGGTCGACCGCTTCTCCGCCAACAACGAAGAGCGGACGCTGTCGGTATTTCGTTCCGGAGCAACACTCCTGGAGCTTTTTCCGGCGGAAGGGCGCAGGATCAACGGTGTTTTCGTCTGTCCGGTCGACCTGGTCACCGCCAGCCAGAGCGAGCAGTATGCGGCGCTCGCGC
Source organism: Victivallaceae bacterium (assembly GCA_031555495.1). Taxonomy (GTDB): domain Bacteria; phylum Verrucomicrobiota; class Lentisphaeria; order Victivallales; family Victivallaceae; genus JAVBUI01. Next base: position 24,449 of record JAVBUI010000369.1, read on the forward strand.
TTGGGATTGTGTGTAAACAGGGCGTATAAAATGCCGGAACATTCCGGCGGAAAGGAAAAAAATCATGGGAATTGTTTTTGGTTTGGTGAGTTTTAAAAATGCCGTCGCGGGACTGCACTTGCAGACGGTCACCTATGGCGAAAGCGGCTCGACCGCCGAAGCCATGAACGAAGCCGGAGAAATCGAGCAGATCGATATCTACGGCAAAAAGAAGACCATTCAGTGCGAAGGCAACGTGGTCGAGGGCGGCGACGTCAGCGCCCTCTCGATCGGCGCGACGCTGACGGTCGGCGGCGTCGAGTACAAAATCGACAGCGTCAGCATCAAGGAAGCCAATACCGGGCACAAAACCGCGTCGATCAGCGGTTCCGCGCCCTACAAGGAGCAGGAAGCGTAAATGAAGCATTTCAGTGCGGCCGAGCTCTCGCGCCTTGCGGGAGCCGAATTCAATCGTATCCTCGCCGACGATGCGGAGCTCGGCCGCCTGGAACGTCTCAAATACGACCGGCCGGCCGAGGCCCGGCTACTGCTGGAGGTGTTGGGATTGGGAGACTTCCGGATCGGGGAGCTCCCGGTCCGTCCACTGACTCCGGCCAAGTGGGCGTTTTTGTGGATGCTGGAGAATCCCCTGGCGGTCGGTGGACTCTGGAGCGAGTGCGACTTGAGCAACGCGCTCTTCGTCATCAGCCTTCCCGATTTGCGCAAGCTCGACGCGGCGCTCTGGGAAATTCCCGCCCTGGCGGCGGGATATTCGCAGGCGACGGGGCTTGCCCCCGACGAAACACTTGCGGAGCTCGCGGCATGGAAAGACGCCGCGTTTCGCCCGCTGGAGCTGATCCCGCCGATGGACGTCTCAACCGGGAAGGAGGTTCGCTATGACGCGCAATGGCTGACGCGGATCGCGTCCGTCGCCGCGCGGGAGACCGGCGAGGCGTTCGACCATGTGCTTTTTGACCGCACGCTGTCATTCGCCTGCTCCTGTTACGTGAATTTTCTGATGCGGGAAAGTGTGCGGCCGTGGGAATTCACCCGCCGCCCGGATGCGGAGCTGACCGGAAAAATCGAGCAGAGAATCAACAAACTCGCGGAAGAGTATCTCAGAAGCCGGTGATGCGGAAGTATTCGTATTCGCGGAACAATTCCCGCGCCAGTTTGCGCTTGTAAGCGCATTGCAGGGCGCACAGCATGCCAAGCACAAGCCCCAGAGTCAGGGACGGCGCAAAAAGACCGCTTGCATGGCGGTCGAGGCAGACGGCATAAACACATGACGCCACGAACGGAAAAACCACCGCAGGAACGATGAAAAACAAAGCCACCCGGCTTTGCTTCAGCAGGCGTTCGATTTGCTTTTCCCGTTGTTTCTGTGTCATGGTTTGCTCCTTGTCTGTCAATACTGTAATTCAAAAAAAACGAAAGTCAAATACCATGTCGACGGTTTGCAAAATATCCCTTGACGCCGAGGAATACAAGCGTGAGCTTTCCGCGACTGTCGCGGCGTCGCGCGAAGCCGCTGCGCAGATGAATCTGCCGTCCGGAGGAGCCGCCGCCGGCAATCCCACGGAATCGGGGATGCCGGACGGCAGGGCGATCAGCGTCAAGGCCGAAGTTTCTGGATTGGAGGACGTGGAAAAGCTGGCGGCGGCGATCCGTTCGCTCCCAGATTCGAAGACCGTTTCGGTGAAGCCGGTCGGAACCGTTGACACGCAGGCGCTGGAAAAAGCGACTTCGACGGCGAAGGATATTTCCTCAGGAGCCCTCCGGACGTCGGAAGATGTGAAAAAGGTCGGCAGCGCGGTAAAAAGCGTACCGGTAGAGGGCTTTCGCCAACGGGCGAAACAGGCGTTCACCGAGTTCAAGGATTCGCTTCTTTCCGGCAAGAAGCCGCTGGAACAGATCACAGGCGGCATTTTGTCGATGCTGAACCCATGGGCACTGGCGATGGCCGCCGTCGGCGCGTTTATCACGATTGCCAAGGAGTGCTGGGACAACCTGACCGTCTCGGCCGAAGAGTACGCTTCGAAAATGGACAAAGTCGCGGAAGCCTCCTCCAAGGCGCGCGCCAAAGAGGAAGAGCAGCTGGCGACGGCGACGGGCTATCTGGATCGGCTGCGGGAGCTTTCATCCTCAACGGAGACCAACAATGCGGTGATGGCCGAGAGCTCGACGCTGTTGACGCTGCTGGAGCGGAAATTCGGATCGCTCGGAGCCGAGATCGATCCCGCTACCGGCAAGCTGTTGAACTTCGCCGAGGTTCTGGAGAAAGTCAACCAGAAAGGGCGTCAAGGGCTGGCCGGAAAGCTCCGCAGTGAAATCGCCGATCTGCAAAAACAGGCGTCGGCGCAATACGTCGTCTTCCGGTCAAACGAATGGCTCACCATCGAGGGTGAGGCCAAGCGGGAGAGCAAGAATCTCAATGAAACTCCCGTCGAAGCGCAGCTGGCGTATATGAAACGGCAACGGGACGACGCCACCACCAGCGCAGAGATTGAAGGCTACGCCAAGCAGGTCGCGTTCCTGGAGGAGATTCTGGCCCGCAAGAAGCAGCTGGCCCAGCTGAATCAGACGGGTTATGCCTCCGAGGCGGATCAGGCCGCCGGCAAGCAGGCGGTAACGGCAGCAGGAAACAGTGTCGAAAACTCGAAGCGGCAACAGCGGCAGCGTGTCTCCGACGATGCTTTTGCCGACGCGCGCGACATCGATGACAAAATCGCCAATCGGCAGCAGGAAATCACCGCCGAACTGGAAAAACAAAAAGGCCTCGCCAGAGAGATTGCCGCGGCCAAAGCGGCGGTGGCATCGGCGGAAGACGACAAAGGCCGCGATGCGGCGTTGCGGCTCATGTACGAGCTTGAACTGCAATCGCTGAACTCAAAAGAAAAAGCCTATGCCTTTGAGCGGCAAATCGTGGAACTGAAAAAAGCCCAGGCCGAAGCTTACAAAAAGCTGACCGAGCAGGCGCAGTTCGAGCTTGACTACAACAGTCTGATCGTGGCCGGCGAGTACGAAAAAGCCGCCGTGCTGAAACTGGAAAAAGAACTCCGGGATCAGAATCTGAAGCTGACCGAGGCGCAGAAGCAGAAGATATTGGAGCAGCGCGCGGCGCTGGAAAAACAGGCCGCGGCCAAAACGATCAACGAGGCCAGAGAAGAGGTGGCGCTGACCAGAATGCTGGTCGCCGGGAACTTTGAAGCCTATGAAGCTGAAAAGCTCCGTCTGGAGATGAAGCGGCAGGGGAAATCGCTGACCGAAGCCGAAACGGCGGAACTGTTGAAGCAGCGTGCGCTGCTGGCGGCGCAGAACCTGAAAAAGAGTCTGCAAAGTCAAGCCTACGACCTTTACGGGCAGGCGATGGAGCGGTCCGGCCGCGGTAAGGAGTTCGCGGAAGAAAAGGCGTTGCGCGACGCGAGGAACACCAAGGGGCGCGACCTTACAGAAGCCGAGACGGAGCAAGTTAAAAAATTGTCGAAGCTTTCCTGGGACCTGGCAAATATGGCTACGCCCCAGTTCGGCGACACGTCGGTAAAAACAAATTCGCTCACCGCTCGTGGAGGATTCGCCGGCGGCGCGAAAATGCCGAATACGGAAAAGATCGCCCGCGAAACCATGAACTACGCAAAAAAACAAACAGAAATGCTTGAAAAGGTGAAAACCCTGCTCGAAGAATTCAAGGGGGAATAAATGGCGTCGGTAAAATATCAAAGCCGGATCAAGGAGCGCAACAGCGAGGGGACGACGAATTCCATCGTCTATTACGGGGCGCGCGAGGAAATGCTCGAATTGCAGGGCATGCACCCGATCAACGAATACGCCGAGGAAGGCAGACTGAAAAGCAACCGGGTTTACCAGGGTGAAGGGGCCAAAATCTGGTATTGCGAGCTGCGGTACGAAACCGACAACGACGGCGAATACGCCAACGCTCCGGACACGACGTTCGGAAAGAAGTCGGCGCAGCTCAGGGGCTCAACACTGTCGATGCCGCTTGAGGCTCACAGAGACTATCGGACAAACTGGAATTATTTCCTCGCGGCCGCGCCGGACGTCAATGCATCGCCGTCCTGGTGGCTTGACGCCACAGACACCATTATCAGTGCAGATGATTCTCAGAAATATCGCTGGGTGAAATCTCCCTCCGAATGTCCGAATGACAAAAAGGGACTGTGGAGAGTGATTCTCGAACCGACGATGCCCGGCGTGGAGAGCTATGACCTGGCCACCTACACGATCACGGAGACGGCTCGCTTCCATTCGGCCGCCGCCGCCGGCAAAATGGTGGCGAACACGCTCAACAAGATCGGAGTTCCGAGCAACACCTTCGGAATCAAAGGCGGCAACTGGAAATGCGACGACGCCGGCGTTTCGTGGAGCGGCAAATACTGGCTTGCGACGCTCTCCTGGACGCGCTCCGGAGACGAACAAGGTTGGAATAGCAAACTATATTCATGACGGGAGAAAAGCAATGCTGCCGGAAAAACTGAAAGGCGGGAACTTCCTCGCGTTGATCACCTCCTGGAAGGCGATGTGGAACGACAAGCTGCAGGATCACCTGCGTTCAATGGAGATCGTGCCGGGCCCCGGCATTCGGGTGCAGCGGCTGTCCAATGGGACGGTGATCTCCTGCACCCGGATTCCCGGAGGCGGAGTGAATGCGGCTCCCTCGGACAGCGAATATAATGGCTATTTCAAGGTCGTTGACGTCCCGGACGAGGATGGCTCCGCGCCGACGCAGATCAGGATCATCGACGGAGCTGCGCCCTCCGCCGATAATTGCGGTCGCACGGATTTGCCGGGATGCGTGCTTGTGCCGTGCGCGACGTTGCCCAAAAAAGCCGGCGACGTGTATCTCCAGGCCACCTGGTCCGGTACCGCCTATCAGCTCAAACTTGATTACGGTCAGGCGACCGCCCCATCCGGCAATATCCTCTTGGCGACAATCACGGAAAAAGGCGTCATCAATCAGATATGGGTTAGTGGTTTGATCGAGTTTAAAATCAGGTATTTGATATGAGCAAATGGACGGAGGCTGGTTTTCCCAATGTGATGTTCGCCGATCAGTACGGCGTATCGGCCGCGTTGCTCGAAGCTGCCAATACCGGCTACTACAAGTGGGGATTTGTCGCACATGCGACAGATCGCCTTGCATCCAAGGGAGAACAGTTCCGCGTCTTATTAGACAATATCGTTGCGCGGATACGGTGGGCGGTGGATATCGCCGGCGCCCCGTGGGATCATCGGTTGACCGAGAAAGGATTGTCCAGTTTTGATTCTGCTCGCTATCGTTGGACTTGGGAGACAATGTGCGATTTCTGCGGCGGCGATCCGTCGCCGGAGTTTTGGCGGTTTGAGCCGCAATGGTCCGCCCGCCGTGCCCTGATCGTCTACAAAATGCTCAATTTGCTTGCGCACCAACTGGAAGCGGTCTCCGTCGATACCGGTGCACTGTACCGAGACGAGGAGTGGTCCTCGGAAGAGGGCGGATTAGTTGCGAGCGAGCGACTCAGTTACAGCTGGATCGTTTATTCCCTTGAAATGTGGGATTATGAAATAGTGCGGCGTACTACGCCAATCGAGCCGATGTGGATCGACCATAATTTAGTACGCAAAGATTTTGTGTTGCGTGAACCGGAGACCGTCGTTGCTTACTACTACTATTCTCATGACGGTGGCGTATATGCAACAGGAACGCGATCGTTTGTGATCAGCGGATCGGCTGATATCGGCCTGATTGCTGAGCTGGCAACTGCCCCGCAACCGGAGGATGCCGAAGTTCTTAAGTCAAAGAAAGGCAATTTTTATCGCCGAGCCTACATTATGCCGGAATTCTACACGATTTATCGTGCAACGGTAGTCGATATTGAATATTACGATTCCCCTGAAATTTGGAGAGATATCAAATGATCATCTATTACGACCTCGCGCAACAGCGGCGATGCGACGCCGGCGGCGCCGTGATCGCCGCCAAGGCGACGCTGGCTTATATGAGCGCTCCGACCTGGGAGCTTAACCTGATGAACGGCAATGCGGCGATTGACGTCAGCGACGCGACCGCGTGGCGCGTCGCTGTGGATAAGGATTACGACCACAAAACCGAGCCGATGTTGCGCGCGTCAGGTATGGCGATCGACTTTTCCGGCGCGGCTCAAGGCAGGCTCCGAATCGTGCTTGATACCAACACCGCCACCTACAAAGCGGCCGTCGACGGCAAGGCGTCGCTTCCGGCCTGGTTCGAAGTCTGGGGCGCGACGGCGGAAGGCGTGTTGCGTTACTACCTGGTCATGCCGATTACGGCCGCCGGTGCGGTCGATCCCTTGGACGGAGATCCGCCCGAACCGGCGAGTCTCTGGGCCGACAAATTGTTTGTGACCGCCATTGCGGCCGGCAAAACCGAAACGCAGTTGACCCCCGACGGCGGCATTACGACATATTCGTATGTCGACGCCACCGAGGCGCAACGCAACGCCGCGACCGCGTACCGCACCCGTAATGCGGCAATCCCCAATGCCCAGTGGGGCGATTGGATGCCATTGTTGCGTGGTGCCGACGGTCGTAACGGCACAAATGGCCGGAATGGCACAGACGGCACGGACGGGCGCAACGGCCTCGACGGTATCGATGGCCATGATGGCGTCGACGGTACCACGCCTCATATCGGCGAAAACGGCAACTGGTGGATCGGGAATAAAGACACCGGGGTCACAGCCGGAGGACAAATCGGCGTGACGCCGCGAGTCGGCGAAAACGGCAACTGGTGGGTCGGAGATACCGATACCGGCGCCAAGGCTGGAGGACGCGACGGTGTCGATGGCGCGGATGGACGCAACGGCACCGATGGCCGCGACGGAGTGGACGGCTCGGATGGCGCAAACGGTATCGATGGTCGAGACGGCGTTGACGGAACCACACCGCACATCGGTGAAAACGGTAACTGGTGGATCGGCGATGTCGATACCGGCGTGGCGGCCGGCGGCAATGTTGCGCCGTCGGCGCAAACGGCGGTGCTGAACGTGCCGTTGGTGCCACCGATTATGCCGACCGGCTTTCAAGCCGACAGCCTGCGGCTTCAGGTTGAATATTCGCTTCTTCCGGACATGTCCGGCTCGGCGGTGCTTGACAGCATTGTCGCCGAAGACGCGGCGCGAATGCACGTTTTCAACAGCGAGACCTTCGCCGCTATCGATGCGGCCGCCGGCATCCCATTGTATTTGGCGAATTGCGAGGCAAAAATTCACCTTGGAGAGTGGACGGAGGTTCATTATGTGCGCTGGCGCGTGGCAGTGGTTGGCGTGCCGGAAGGAGGCGCACAGCTATTCGTGCCCGCTCCCTACTGGTCCGGCTGGGGCGGACTTGCGATGCTCCATGACGGGCACGGTTCCGCGCCGATTATTCCCACCGTGACTCCGACGGAAAGCACCGCCGCCTTGCCCGATGGCGCGGTTGAAGTCGGCATCGTGGCGCGCGGGATCGTCATCGCCGGATTGACCGGTGAATACGCTCAGTACAACGGGACCTATGACGCGACGTTTGACGTTGACTCCGACGGTCTGCAGATCATCGAGAAGACTAACGGCATCGAGGGAAGCTGGGACCCGAAGTATCAGTATGGCGTTACTGCGACCTGGATCAAGCGTGGCGGCGGCGGCGCGCTGTCGCGGGGATTTTTATTTGGCGAGGCCGAGGGACACATCACCCAGGAGGGGCCGTATTACTATCTCGAATATCCCAATGGCCCCCATTTTGGAGCCATAGGCGCGAGTGATCCGGTATCATCTTACGCGGCCGCCAAGCCGCAGGATGGCCCCTGGGCCGGTGTTTTTGCCGGAGCAACCATAACCTATGAGGAGGTGTGATATGAAAAAGCTTTTGAGTGCGGTGGCGCTCGTCGCACTGTGCGCGATAACGGCAAATGCCTGTTGGCAGCCCGTTCCCGATCCGATCACTACATTGGCGGTTGCGCCGAAGATCACGGTCGGCGGCAAATCGTCCGTGGATGGCGGTTATTACGTCACCATTCCCGCGACGATCATGATCACCACCGCCCCGATCAACGGGGCGGCTCCAGAGCGGATTGAGTTGCTGGAAATGACGATGGAAGGCGCCCCCGGACGGCTTCTGATTTCAGTCAAAGCGCCTCCGGTCGGCGTTGCCGCTCCGATCGGGCGCAACATCGTCAATCCGTCGCACGGAGACTCTGTTAATTGGAGTTGGACCTATCGCATCCGGGAATGGAGCGGCAACCATTATCGCGATACGGTGATTGTTGTCTATGGCGCCGGCAGAATCAGGGTAGGACAGCTATGATCATTGTTTTTTTACTGGTTGCCTTGACGCTACCCCCGGTCGGCGATTCGCGAAACCTGCATTTCGACCCGACCGTCGGCGTCGCCTATGCGGGCAAATGGGCGGCATGGAGCCGCGTCTACGAGCGCTACGCCGACTGGACCGGAGACCGGCAGTTGTTGCCGGCGCCGCCGATCCGGGCCGCCGCCGAATACCGGATCAGCGCCCCGCCCGACTTCCGGGAGCTCAAGGCGGCCGGATACAATGCCGTGGTATTGCTCTTCGATGAAACCGACGCCGACCGGATCACGGTCATTCACGCCGGAGCCGGGGCCGGGTTGATGGTGTTGATTGCCTACTGCCCCGCGCGGGAAACGCTTGAGGAAACCGTTTACCCCGATCCGTCCCGGCTCGGCGCGGCAATGCGCCGATTGGGGTCGGTGGCCGACGCGCTGATTGTTGGTTGGCGGCGAACGTCGGTGCATCTGCTGCGGCAGGATCGGGCGTATACGGCTTTTTTGATCGCTTCGGCCCGCGCCGACAATCCGGCGCTTCCGGTTGTGGGCGAGATTTACGCCGGAGAAACCAACGACCGCGCCGTCAATCCGGCGCACAATCCCGCCGCCCAGATACCACCTGAATCAGGTGCGGTGATCGTGGTCAATTACGACCGCCCCGGCATTGATCCGGAAGCGGCCGTCGAACTGCTGACCGGCCGCGTGACCGGTTTGCGCAAATTGTTTTTAGCCCGCGGCGGCGCCTCAGGAGAGGCACTGCGTTCAGCGGGCATTCGTGACACCATCGAGCTCATCAACAAACCAAAGGAGTAATCTTATGAGCAAGCTTGTCCTCTCTCTCGTTATCGCTATCGTCGTCTGCGGCTGGGGCCTCCTCGCCGCCGAAACCGCCGTCGCCATTCCCGGCGCAACCAAAATCTGGGGCTCCAGCGGAAAATGGGACAATTACGCCGAGGTAGTCGCGCGTGTCGAAGCCGGCGACGTCACCGCCACCGCGCCGCTCGACGACGCGGCATATCGCATCTGCAAAAAAATGTCCGGCGGAATGTCCGGCACGGCGCTCCTGGAGTATGCCAATAGCAAACGCCAGGCGTGGTTCGACTCCGGAAACCTCGGGATCAGCGCCTATTACCAGCTACTGCGTTTTGCCGTGCGCAATGAGCTCACCGCCGAGCACTCAGCGGCCGTCGTGTCCATTTGCAAGGCGGCAATGTCGATTCCCGCCGAAGCCGCAGCGGCCGCCAATACGCTCTATTGGATTTACGCCGACGCGCAAAAATGCGACGATGCACTGCTGTACTGGCAGCCGCATTTCGAGCCTCGGAGTCTCCACAACCTGGTCGATCTCGGCGTTCGCAACGGGACGGTCACTCCGGAGCGCGGTTATATCGCAATCCGCGACTATCTTTACGCCGCCCCGACCAAACTGGACGGAGCCACCGCCTGTCGTCTCTACGACCTCGCGTTACGCCTCGCGATCCGCGCCGGCGTAACCACCTCGGACCTCAAAAACGCGGTCAGCAATCTCGACCAGCTCTACGCCGGCGCCGATCCCGGCGACGCCGACTGGAGCCGCTTCCGGGATAAGCTCAAAAACCAGTTGGACGCATTCAAACGCGCCCAGGAGTAAAACGGCATGAGCAAAATGCGCAGTAACGAGATTGCGCAATGGCAGCGGATCCCGTGCGAGTTGATTCTGACGCGGCGCGGGACGCTGATCCGATTGCTGGAGCCGTTGGTCTACGATGACGGTTTCGTGGTGCCTGCCGGGTTTGTGTCGGACGGTTGCTCGATGCCACGTCTCCTTTGGAGTGCGCTCGGGCATCCGTTTTTTCACCGTTTCCTGCGGGAAGCAATCCGGCACGATTACCTCTATAAAACGCAAATCACAACACGTCTCGAAGCCGACAGATGGTTCCGGGCAGCCCTCGCCAAGCCCTGGCTGCGTATTCGGCGTCATCTGATCTACATCGGAGTGCGCGCCGGCGGCTGGTACGCCTGGCGGCAGCACGCAAAAAGTAAACGACCACGCAGGGAGATCGAATTATGATGAGCGACTGCCTCAAATTCATCGCGTTTCGTCTGGCGATCATCGCCGCCGGCGCGGCGCTGCTGGCCATCACCGGCTGCAGCGCATTTCAATCACTCACCGAGGCGACCCGCGAGAAAAGCGTCGCGCTCGGATCGGACACATGGGGAGGAGGAGGAGAAGCCACCGTCGCGACACCTGAAGCGCCGGTGCCGTCGCTCTCATTTTGGTTCGGACGCCGCAAAGCATGGTATACGTCGATCAAAGATAAATCGACCGGCCAGGCTGCCGCAGAGGTGGTTCGAGCAAGCAATACCGCGCTCGACATCAAAGCGGACGCCACCGGCATCGGAGCCTCGCAGTCGAGCGAAAAATGAGCAAACAGAAATACACTTTCCCATCCCGATAGTTTACACAAAAGGCCCGGAATCTCCAAACAATTGATTCCGGGCCTTTTCTTATATCTTCAAACTGCGCAAACAATCCATTATAAATCTGCAAAAAAGATTTACACATCAACAAGCGCAACCGCGCAAACAATTCCTTACATTCCGCGCAAATCAGACCTTACAATATAGATCAGCAGCCCCGAACGCAATATTTTCTTTTTTTTCAAAATCACCCCAGTCTACATAAAAAGACACGCCGCCCAT
>JAVBUI010000054.1:0-4766 GCA_031555495.1 Victivallaceae bacterium
GGCCATCAGGCCGGAGCGAGCGTTCTCCCCGGGATACGCGGCGTGTGGATTGTTTTTGCAAGCTGGGCGGGCTTGGGTTGCGTCGCTAGGCCGGGCGGCCTAGCTCGGACCGGGGTCAGCGGCGGAACATCGTTGCCCAAGTTTTTCTGGGGGGTTAGCCCGGCGACCGCGAGGCTCCGCCTCACACTCCGCAAGAGGGCTCCGCGCCCTCTTGACTCTGCGCCAGGGCCGCGTGGCCCTGGACCCGTCGCTCCACGCTGGTGCGCTCCGCTCCTACTTGGGTCTGCGGCACGCCCTAAAACAGCTCCTCGCTGCCGTCTTTGCGGCGGATCTCTTCCAGGAGCAACTTGATCCGCTGCGCGGAACGGGACGAAGTAATCAATGTCGCATCGGCAGTGTGAACAACCACCAGATCCTCGACGTCCAGCGCCGCCACCAGATGACTTTTGGTATCGTTGATCACCGTGCACCGGTGAACATCCACTCCCGCGAAACGCCCGGAAACCACGTTCCCGTCGTCATCGGCGTCAAGGTGATTGCGCAATGCCGTCCAGCTTCCGGCGTCGTCCCAGTCGAACGTACATTCGGCGACCACAATCGGCGAGGCTTTCTCCATCACCGCGTAATCGATTGAAATCTTGGCGCACCCCCCGTAAAGCCCGGGAAGCTCCTCCATCAGCGTACCCTTGGCCGCAGCCCGGAAAAACGAATCCTCCGCCGCCGCCAACTCCGGCGCCCAAAGCCGGAACGCCCGCAAAATCGCCGGGACCGACCAGATGAACATGCCGCTGTTCCAGCGGTAACCGCCGTCGCGCAACATCGTTTCCGCCGTCTTTTCATCCGGCTTCTCCCGGAATCCAAGCCCGGCACGGAAAACAGTTTCGCAAGCCGTCGGAAGTTGAGCGCCGCAATGGATGTAACCATACCCCGTCGCGGCGAAAGTCGGCGGAATGCCGATCGTCAGCAGCGCCTCCTTTGACGACGCGGCGAACATGGCCGCGTCGCCGAGCACCCGGCGCAGCGATACGGCGTCGTGGATGACCGCGTCGGCGGGCAGGAGCGCCATAACCGCGTCCTCCCCTCCCCGGCTGCGGACCAGCGCGGCGGCAAGCGCCACGCAGGGGCCGGTGTCGCGCCCGACCGGTTCGCCGATGATGTTTTCAGGCGGAACCGTTCCTCCCAGAACCTTCTGCATCGCCCCCACCAATTCACAGTTGGTGACGATCAGAATCCGTTCGGGCTCGACCAGTCCTTCCAGTCGGCGCACCGTCTCTTCGAGCATGGTGAAGTCGCTCAATAACCGCAACAACTGCTTCGGCCGCTGTTTCCGGCTCAAAGGCCAGAAGCGCTCGCCGCGCCCGCCGGCCATAATCACAGCAAAAAGCATGGGTCCCCGCAATCGGCTTATTCCTGAAAATCAGCCCAGTTTTTCGATGATCTTGGTCAACGGCAGGAAAAGCGCGATAACGATCGTTCCGACGATGACGGCCAACCCGACGATCATCAACGGCTCGATCATCGAGGTCAGCGCACTCACCGCGTTGTCGACTTCTTCGTCGTAGGTGTTGGCGATCTTGTCGAGCATCTCGGGAAGCTTACCGGTCTCCTCGCCGACTTCAACCATACTGACCACCATCTGCGGAAAAATCGCGGTTGCGCCCAGGGGAGCTGCGATCCCTTCCCCTTCTTTGACCGCGTCGTGCACCTTCTGAACCGCCATTGAGACGATTTCGTTGCCCGCCGTGTCGCGGACGATGATCAGCGCGTTCAGCACCGGCACCCCGGAGGACATCAATGTCCCGAGCGTTCGGGCGAACCGCGAAATGGCGGACCGGGATATAATCGGTCCAAACAACGGCATATTGTACTTGAGCCAGTCGAAGCCGATTCTGCCGTAATGAGTCCTGTTGGTCAGCTTGATCGCCACGACGATGACCGCGATCCCGACCAGGAATACCCAGCCGTCGTTTTTGAGCAGATGGCTGATGTTCATGACGAACATCGTGATATCCGGCAGTTTTTCCTTTTCCCCCAGAAGTTCGGTGAAGATCTTCTGGAAGTTCGGCACGATGAAGATCATCAAGCCGGCGGTAACCAGGAGCGCGACCGACATAACCACGGTCGGGTAAACCATCGCCGACTTGACCTTGCTGGCAATGCGCGACGCTTTTTCCATGAAAGTCGCGAGACGGTTCAGAATGACTTCCATCGCCCCGGAGGCTTCCCCGGCGCGGATCATGTTCAAATAGAGTTTATCAAAGGATTTCGGGTGCTGCGCCAGGGCTTCGGCGAAGGTCGAACCGCCTTCCACCGTATCGGCCGCAGAGCCCAGAACTTTTTTGACCAGCGGATTTTTGGCCTGGCGCTCGAGGGTGCGGAGCGAACGGATCAGCGGCAACCCGGCGTCCAGCAGCGTCGCAAGCTGGCGGGTCAGAATCGTCAGCTCTTTGCGCTTGATGACCGGCGTACCGATCGAAATGTCGCCGAGACCGCCTTTTTTCTTCTTCGGCCCGGTGGCCCCGCCGAGACGCTGCTTCGGATTGGAGGGCTCGTCGCCCTTGATCGAAGTCGGGAACAACCCCTGCTTCTTGAGTTCGGCGGCGGCGGCGTCCTCGGTCGCGGCATTGAGTTTGCCCTTCTTTTCCTTGCCGTTCGCATCCATCGCGGTATAAGTATACTGTGGCATATTTCCTCCCTTTCGCTGTTGCGAACCTTATTGCTTGCCCTGATCCTGCTGGAGCTTCTCCATCAGCGAGTCGGAATCCTGCGCGTTGGTGATCATTTCCGCATAGCTGATTTTGCCGCCGCGGAAGAGGTCGATCAAGTGTGCGTCGAGCGTATTCATGCCGTATTTCGCCCCGGTCTGGAGTTCGGAGGTGATACGGAAGGTCTTGTTGTCACGGATCAGCGCCTGGATCGACGGGGTTGTTATCATGATTTCAAAAGCGGCGATACGGCCGGCTTTGTCGCAGCGCGGCAGCAGAACCTGCGAAATCACCGCGATCAGCGACGAGGCAAGCTGCGTCCGGATCTGGGCCTGCTGGTTGGTCGGGAAAGCGTCGACGATACGGTCGACGGTACGGGCCGCCCCGGTGGTATGCAGAGTGCCGAACACCAGGTGTCCCGTTTCCGCCGCGGTCACCGCCGCGCCGATCGTCTCGATGTCGCGCATTTCACCGACCAGAATCACGTCGGGGTCCTGGCGCAACGCGCGGCGCAACGCTTCGGCGAAGCCGGTGGTGTCCACGCCGACTTCGCGCTGGATTACCATGCTCTTGCGGTGGGTGTGATAGAATTCGATCGGGTCCTCGACGGTGATGATGTGGCAGGCGCGTTCGCGATTGATGATGTCGAGCATCGACGCCAGCGTGGTCGACTTCCCGGAACCGGTCGGTCCCGTGACCAGCACCATGCCGCGCGGCTTGTAGAGAACGTCCTTGATGCTTTCCGGAAGGCCAAGTTGCTGGAAGGTCAGCAGCCGGCTCGGAATCTGGCGCAGGATGGTCCCGAAGTACCCCTTCTGCTTGAATGCGCTGACGCGGAAACGCGCCTGGTCGCTGAAACTGAAACCGAAGTCGGCCGAGCCCACTTCCTGAATCTGCTGCAGATGCGAATCCGAAGCGATCGCCTTGACCAGCCGCTCGGTATCCTGCGGCCCCAATACGGGCAGCTCCAGCGGCGTCATTTCGCCATGCAGACGGATCATCGGCGGGGCGCCGACTTCGATGTGCAAGTCACTGGCTTCCTCGTCGACGACGAACTGGAGCAACTCGGCCATTTCCACTAATTCAGACATGATTACTTCTCCAAATATATTGCTGCTCTTGCATATTACGTATAGCGGACGACCTCGTCGACCGAGGTTTCGCCGTTCAGGATCGCCAGCAGGCCGTCTTCGCGGATGGTGCGCATGCCCTGTTCGCGGGCGCGTTCGCGAATTTCGGTCATCGGGGCGTTGGCATAAATGAGTTCGCGGATCGAGTTGTTGACGAGCAGAAGTTCGCAGATCGCCTTTCGTCCTTTGTAACCGGTGCCGTTGCAGACCGAGCAGCCCTTGCCGTAAGCGAATTTGCGGTCGCCGACGTGTGCGCGGTCCATGCGGAGACGCTTGAGGTCTTCGTCGGTCGGCACATAGGTCGTCCGGCAATTCGGGCAGACCCGGCGGATCAGCCGCTGGCTCAGCACGGCGGCCAGCGACGAACAGATCAGGAAGGGCTCGACCCCCATGTCGACCAGACGCGTGACGGTACTGGCGGCGTCGTTGGTGTGGAGGGTGCTGAACACAAAGTGTCCGGTCAGCGACGCTTCGATCGCGATCTGGGCGGTTTCGAAGTCTCGGATTTCCCCGACCAGAATCCGGTCCGGGTCCTGACGGAGGAAGGCGCGCAGAGCGCGGTGGAAGGTCATGCCGACCGCGTCATTGATCGGCACCTGCATGATCCCTTCGATGTCGTATTCGACCGGGTCCTCGGCGGTAAGAAGCTTGTCGACGGGGTTGTTGACCTCCTTCAACGCGGAATAGAGCGTGGTGGTCTTGCCCGACCCGGTCGGTCCGGTGACCAATAGAATGCCGTTCGGCTGATGGACGATTTCCTTGAGCTGCTCAAGGATATCCTGTCCCATGCCGAGCGCTTCAAGATCAAGGTTGACGACCGAGCGGTCGAGCACGCGGAGCACCACCGATTCGCCGTAGCTGGTGGGCAGACACGATACGCGCAAGTCGATCGGACGGCCGCTGATTTTGAGCTGGATACGGCCGTCCTGCG
>JAVBUI010000060.1:0-9363 GCA_031555495.1 Victivallaceae bacterium
GCGATGAGTTTCATCGCGGCGGAGACGATTCTGCCCGGAATGCTGGCGCAGCTTGATGCGCCGTCCTGGATGATTTCGCTTTCTCCGGCGATCTTTTTGCTCGGTTCCGCGCTGCCGGGGATTCTGGTGACGCCGTACACCGATACGTTGGAGCGCAAGCATCCCTTTGTGATGTACATCTGCATGCCGATTCAGAAATTGCCTTATTTCCTGATGCCCTTGTGGCTGCTGTGGATCACGGATGGGCCGACGCTGGCGTGGCTGGTATTCATCAGCACATTCATCATCGGGATCGGCATCGGGATCGCGGTGCCGCCGTGGATTCAGCTGCTGGGCAAGACGGTCCGCCCCAATCTGGTTCCGCGCCTGATCGCCGCCCGGCTCGGCTTCGGCGGCGCGCTCGGCGTATTGGGCGGTTTCCTGGTCAAAGTAATCCTGTCGCATTGGCCGAACCGCTACGGCTACGCGCTGCTCTTCACTTTCTGGTCGCTGTCGATGATCGCCTCGATGTGGGCTTTTTACCAATTGCGCGAACCGCGCGAAGCGCCGCAGAGTTTGGCGAAAGTCCGCAGCAATCCGGTCAGCATGAGTGAGTTATTCCGCTGCAAAAATGTCGTCAACTATTTATGGGTCAGGATGTTTTACTGCGGCATCTTTCTGGCGCTGGGCTTCGTCTCGGTGCAATTTATTCAATCGCTGAAGCTTGACGAGGGGTATCTCGGCATTTTCGCCGCGCTGGTGGTGGTCGGGGCGGTGGCGGGGAATTTGTTTACTTCATACTGGACGCGGCGTTACAGCGTCCGGGCGGCGCTGAAGATTTCGCTGGTGCTCTACATGGTCTTTTTCGCGCTGACGCTTTATCGGCAGAGCCCGGCGCTGGCGTTCGTCTGTTTTTTCATCCTCGGCTTCGCCCGCGACACCTGGGGCTCGACCGGTTGGACTCTGATGGTGACACTGCCCGAAAAACGCATGATCGGCCGCGCCGGAGCGATGATGATGCTCGCCCAGGCCCCGCCGATGCTTTTTGCCGGTTTCATCGGCGGCAAACTCCTCGAGTGGAGCGGTTCCTATAACCTCGTCGCCATCGCCGCGCTGCTTCTTCTTATTCCGGCGTATTATTTCGCGGGAAAGCTGCCCGCCAAGTGATTTTGGCCGAAAAAAAAGATGGAAAATGAAACGCCGTTTCAGTAATTTCACGCTCCATGCCCTCAACGGCATATTCGGCTCGCTTGCGATGAGTTTCATCGCGGCGGAGACGATTCTGCCGGGAATGCTGGCCCAGCTCGACGCTCCGCCCTGGATGATTTCGCTTTCCCCGGCGATTTTTCTGCTCGGCTTCGCGCTGCCGGGAATCGTGGTGTCGCCGTATACCGACCCCCTGGAGCGTAAATATCCTTTTTTGATGTTCATTTGCATGCCGGTTCAGAAAATTCCTTATTTCCTGATGCCCTTGTGGCTGTTGTGGATTTCGGACGGTCCGACTCTGGCGTGGCTGGTCTTCATCAGCACTTTCATCATCGGAGCCGGCACCGGCATCGCAATTCCCGCCTGGGTGCAGATGATCGGCAAAACCGTCAGGCCGGACCTGGTCCCGCGTTTGATGGCGGCCCGGCTCGGTTTCGGCGGCGCGCTCGGCGTGCTCGGCGGCTTCCTGGTCAAAATAACGTTGTCGCACTGGCCGGACCGTTACGGCTACGCGCTGCTTTTCACCTTCTGGTCGCTGGCGATGACCGTGTCGATGTGGGCCTTTTACCACTTGCGCGAACCCCGCGAAGCGGCGCAGAGCCTGGCGAAAGTCCGCGGCAACCCGGTCAGCATGCGCGAACTCCTCCGTTGCAAAGACATTGTCAACTACCTGTTGGTCAGGATGTGCTATTGCGGAACCTTTCTCGCCCTCGGTTTCGTTTCGGTGCAATTCATGCAGTCGCTGAAGCTTGACGAGGGGTATCTCGGGATTTTCGCCGCGCTGGTGGTGGGGGGCGCGGTGGCGGGCAATCTCTTTATCTCGTACTGGACGCGACGCTTCAGCGTCCGTTCGGCGCTGAAAATTTCGCTGATGCTCTATATGATCTTTTTCGTACTGACGCTCTACCGGCAGAATCTCGCGTTGGCGTTCGTCTGTTTTTTCATTCTCGGCTTCGCCCGCGACACCTGGGAATCAACCGGCTGGTCTCTGATGGTGTCTTTGCCCGAAAAGCGCATGGCCGGGCGCGCCGGAGCGATGATGGTGCTCGCCCAGGCCCCGCCGATCCTCTGCGCCGGTTTCCTTGGCGGCAAACTCCTTGAGTGGAGCGGTTCGTACAATCTGGTCGCCGTCGCCGCGTTGCTGCTGCTGATTCCTGCATATTATTTTGCGGGCAAATTGCCCGCGAAGTGATTTTGAGTTTTTTTTTCGTTGCCGGTTAGACATTTGGCGAAAAAGGTGATATAGTAACCATCGATATTTTGTGTGACAAAGGTCTTATCCCCCCGGAGTTTCGGAAAGTGTACAAATTTAAAGTCGCGGCGGCCGCCTTGCTCGCCGCCGCCGCATTGAGCGCGGCGGCGGCGAAAGTCTCCGATATCCGCTTCGAGCAACAGGGAGAAGCTCCGCTTTCACAGGAGCAGCTGCTCTACAACATCAAGCTTCGCTCCGGCGCCGAGTTCAACCGCGAAGAGCTCGATGAAGACATCAAGCGCCTCTACGCGACCGGCAACTTCGCCGACGTGGCGGCCTCGTTCGAAAACGATCCGGACGGCGGCGTCAACGTTGTATTCAAGCTCCGCATGAAGTCCTTCGTCCGCAAAATCAACGTCGCCGGCAACGAGAAATTCAAGGAAAAAGACATCCGCCAGGCGATCAAGCTCGCCGCCGAAGCCCCGCTCAACGACGCCAAACTTCGCGAATCGGTCAACGACATCCGCGAATTTTACAAAAAAGAGGGCTACAACGACGCGATCGTCACGCCGAAAATCGACGACGTCGGCAAAGGCGAAGTCGAAGTCACCTTCCAGATCCGCGAAAACCTCCGGCTGCGGGTCGATCATGTCACCTTTGAAAACAATACCGTTTACAGTGCCTGGGATCTGAAATATTCGATCGCCAACCGTTATTCGGTGATCGGCGCGCTGCCGTGGATCGGCAAATACTTCAACGAGGGGCTGCTCGACCGCGCCGAACTCGAAACCGACCGCGCCCGGCTGCGTGAGCTTTATTACGACAAGGGCTATTTGGACTTCAAAATCGAGGAGCTTCAGGTCACGCCCGACAAGGACGATCCCGAATACGTCAATTTGCACTTCAAGTTTTTCGAGGGCGAGCCTTACGTGGTGGGCAAAATCGCGGTTGCGGGCAACACTGTTTTTTCAGTCGAAGAGCTCGAGTCGCTGGTCCGGTTGAAAAGCGACAAGACCTTCGGCGCCGCCGAAGAAGAAAGCTCGCGCAAGGCGATGATCGACCTTTACGAATCGCTCGGCTACAGCGACGTGACCGTCCGCGCGATCCGCCGCGCCGACTACGAAACGCACATCGTCGACCTGACCTTCGAAGTGACCGAGGGGCGCAAATACACCGTCCGCGACGTCATCATCTCGGGCAACACCAAGACCAAGGACAAAGTCATCCGCCGCGAACTCGCGATCCAGCCCGGCGACCCGGTCGACCGCAACCGCATCGAGGCGAGCAAATCCCGGCTGATGGGCATGGGTTACTTCAATAAAGTCGAAACCACCACCGTCAACGCCGACGCGGTCGATGAAAAAGACGTCAACATCGAGCTCGACGAAAAAGAAGACCGCTGGCACCTCAAAGTCGGAGCCGGTTTCTCCGACGTCAACAGTCTCGTCGGGATGGCCGAGCTCTCCAGCAACAACTTCGACATCACCAATCCCGGCGACTGGTTCTACGGCGGCGGCCAGCGCTTCCGGCTCCAGGCGCTCTACGGGATCGAGCGCGCCGGGTTCAACGTCGACTTCACCGAGCCGTGGCTCTTCGACATGCCGATGCGCTTCGACGTTTCGTTCTACATGAACCAGGTCGACTATGAATACTGGAACGAACAGCGGATCGGCGGCCGCCTGGCGCTGTCGCGCCGGATCTTCGACGATTTCACCAGCATTACCGGGGGATACAAATTCGAGCATGTCCGGGTCTTCGACATGTCGCACCGCGTCGGGCCGGAGCTCTGGGTCGAGCGCGGCGGACAGTACGTCAGCCAGTTCTCGCTGATGATCGACCGCGACACCCGCGACAGCCTGATGTTCCCGACCAGCGGTTACAACATCAACGCCCTGGCCGCGATTTCGCCGAAGGCGCTCGGCTCGAGTGAAAACTTCTACCGCCTCGAGCTCAAGGGCAGTTATTATTACTCCTTCTGGGAGAAGGCGATCATCGCGATGGCCGGCTTCAAGATCGGGGTGATCGACGGCTTCGCCGGCACCGACGACGCGCCGCTCTTCGAGCGTTATTTCCTCGGCGGCGGGGACACTTTGCGCGGCTTCTCGTACCGCGACGTTTCACCGCTGGACAGCAGCGGCAAGCCGATGGGCGGACAGACGATGTTCGTGGCCACCTTTGAAGTGACCCACCCGATCTGGCGCTTCATCCGCGGCGCCGCATTCATCGACATCGGCAACTCATGGGAGGACGCCTACAGCTTCGGCAAGATCAACATGGGCGCGGGCTACGGGTTGCGCATCCAGCTGCCGATGATCAATGCTCCGATCAAGCTTGACCTCGCTTACCCCGTGATCAACAATCAGGACAACGTCAGCAACAAGCTGCGTTTCCATTTCAATATGGGCTTCACCTGGTAAACCGGCCCGGGACTCCCGCTTTTCAATCCGGCATACGCCGCCCGACTCTCAAGAAAGATAATTTATGAGCGACCTCGACAATTTCCGCAAATTAGGCATTTCAGAAGCCACTTTGGAAGCGCTTCGGCGCAAAGGCTTTGAAGAGCCATCTCCGATTCAGGAGCTGACCATCCCGCTTTTGCTGGCGGGCGAAAAAGACGTGATCGGCCAGGCCCAGACCGGGACCGGCAAAACCGCGGCCTTCGGCATTCCGATTCTCGAAATCGTCGAACGCGGCGACGGCAACCCGGGCGCGCTGATCCTGTCGCCGACCCGTGAGCTCTCGATTCAGATCGCCGAGGAGCTCAATTCGCTCAAGGGCTCGCGCCCGTTGCGGATCGCGGCGTTTTACGGCGGGCAGAACATCGAAATCCAGCTCCAGCGCCTCCGCGACGGGATCGACATCGTGATCGGCACGCCGGGACGGATCATCGACCTGATCGAACGCGGCAAGCTGCGGTTTGACAACCTTCAGTTCGCAGTGCTCGACGAAGCCGACGAAATGCTCAACATGGGCTTCATCGAAGACATCGAACGGATTCTCGGCGAGACTCCGGCGGATAAACGCATGCTGATGTTTTCAGCCACCATGCCTCCGGAGATCCAGTCGATCGCCGAGCGTTTCATGCGTGAATACGAAGTTGTCCGGACGCTCCGCAACCACGATACGCCGGAGTTGACCGACCAGATCTACTTCGAAGTCCGGCGCGAAAACAAACTCGAGGCGCTGTCGCGGATTATCGATATGGAAGAGGACATCTATGCGATGGTCTTCTGCCGCACCCGCAACGACGTCGACGAATTGACCGAGAAGCTGCAGCTTCAGGGATATCCGGTGGAGGCGCTCCACGGCGATATCGCCCAGATGCAGCGGACGCGGGTGATCAACGGCTTCAAGAGCCGCAAGTTCCGGATCCTGGTGGCGACCGACGTCGCCGCGCGCGGGATCGACGTCAATGACCTGACTCACGTCATCAATTACTCGATGCCGCAGGGGACCGAAACCTACGTTCACCGGATCGGCCGCACCGGCCGGGCGGGCAAGAGCGGCACCGCGATCACCTTTGTCACGCCTGCCGAATCGCGGCAGTTGGCCCGGATCAAGCAGGACAATCGCATTCGCCGCGAGAAATTGCCGCAGGGCGATGAAGTAATCATCGCCAAAAAGCAGCGTTTCAGCGAGAAACTTGCCGGGATGATCGAGGCGGGAGAACATCTGCCGCTGCTGGAATTTGCCGAAGAGCTGTTGACCGGCGTCACGGATCCGTCCGAATTGCTGGCGGCGATCCTGAAGCTCAAGTTCAAGGATGAACTTCGTCCGGAGAGCTACAAGGACCTGGGCAAGCGCCCGGAACGCGCCGAAAGCGCGGGGGCGGGGGCGCAAACGCGTCTTTTCATCGGGGTCGGCAAGCTTGATAACTTCGGTACGGTGAAGCTTCTCGACTTGATTTACAATCTTGCCCGGATCAAGAGTTATCGGATCGGCAAGGTGGAGTGTTTCGACAAATTTTCGTTTGTCAACGTCCTTCACGAGGATGCGGAGAAGATTATCGAGACCTTCCGTAACAACCGGGGGCCGATGGTTGAAATCGCCCGCGATCCGAGTGCTCCGAAGGAGTTTGCGTCCGGAGAGAGTGCGGAGCGCACGCGCGAATTCAAGCGCCGAAGCGACTTTGCGCCGCGCGAGAAGCGCGGGGATTTTCCTCCGCGTGAACGCGCGCCGTTCAAGAAGAAAGAAGGCGCCAAGCCTCCTTTCAAGGGTAAAAAGGAAGACGCGGCGCCGAAAAAGGCGAAGCCGTTCCACAAACTCCGCGACCTTGCCGATCCGTCGTTGCCGCTGGAAAAGCCGAAGAAGAAAAAGAAAAAGTTCGACTGAGGAACGCTGCGCGCCGCCCGGCGGCGCGCCTGTACATTATTTTCCCGCGAATCTCCGCTTTTGCCTTGCATTCGCCTTGGCCTTGTGGTATAATATGGCAGTTAAAACAAGGAACGAACCATGGCAACCATACATGATCTGCCGCAAGGCACCGAGACGATCCTGATCGTCGACGACCATGAGACCATCTGGGATTTCCTGATCGAAGCATTGCAGACCCTCGGCTACTGTGTCCTCCTCGCCGAAAACGGCGAAGACGCCGTATCGATCTGCCGCGACATTCCCGGAACAGTCGATCTCGTTCTCCTCGATATGATTATGCCGAAACTGGGAGGACACCAGGCGTTTTACCAGATCCGCGCCCTCAATCCGGATGCGAAAATCCTTCTTTCCAGCGGATTCGTCTCCGAAGACGAGGTTCACGATCTCCTTCAGCAGGGAGCCTGTGGTTTCCTGCCGAAGCCGCATCGCCTCGGCGACGTCGCCCGGGCGATCCGGACCACGCTGGATACCGGAAAGATGTAACGGGGTTTTGATGGGAATACGCTGCCGCGTGCGATAATAAACCGATTGCGCGCGGCAGTGCTTGTGTATGTACAGAGTCAATTTCAAAAGTCCTTTCAGGCGCTCGAAAGTTCGATTTTTCCGACTCGTCGGGAGCGGCATCGGACAATACCGCTGAGGGTATTGTCCTCAACCTACCCGACAATTCGAAAAAAACACCCTTTTCGAATCGCTCTGAAATTACTTTTGAAATCGGCTCTACACTTCATTAATTTCAAGGACGTATTTATGGCGAAGAAGAAAATCATGGAAATCGGCGTGCTGTCGAAATTTGCCGCGGACGGCTCCAACCCATTTGAGCGCATTGCCGCCCACGGCGTCGCGGTCACCCAGCTCTGCAACTGGGATATGACGCGCTGGACCTCCGAAAATGCCGCCAAAACCAAACGCTTCGCCAAAGACGCCAAAGTCCGCATCGCCGGTCTCTGGGCCGGTTATTCGGGCCCCGCCGCCTGGAATTTCACCGAGGGCCCGGATACCCTCGGCCTGGTCCCGGTCGCCTACCGCAAACAGCGGGTGGCGGAGCTCAAATTGGGCGCCGATTTCGCGGCCCGCTGCGGGATTCCGGCGATCATCACCCATTGCGGCTTCATTCCGGAAAACCCGAGCGATCCGCTCTACCGCGGCACCCTCGACGCGATCGGCGACGTCGCGCGTTATTGCGAAAAACTCGGCCTCGGGTTCTGGTTCGAAACCGGCCAGGAGACGCCGGTTACGCTGCTGCGGACGATCGAGGACCTGGCGCTGCCCAATGTCGGCATCAACTTCGACACCGCCAACATCATTCTTTACGGCAAGGGCAACCCGCTCGACGCGATCGACGTCTTCGGCAAATACATCACCAACCTCCATGCCAAGGACGGGCTTTATCCGACCAACGGGCGCGAGCTCGGCAAGGAAGTGCCGGTCGGCGAGGGCAAGAGCCAGTACAGGAAGCTGATTCCGCGTCTTTACGAAGCGGGCTTCCGCGGCGAAGTGGTGATCGAGCGCGAAATCGAGGGCGAACAGCAGACGCGCGACATCATCAAAACGGTTAAATTTCTGCGTAAATTGATTGCCAAAACGATCGGAGAATAGTCATCATGGCCGGAAAAAAACTGAAAGCGGGCCTGCTTGGCTTCGGCGGCATCGGACATTACCACGCCAGCGTTTACGCCGGACAGAAGGATTGCGAGTTGGTCGCGGTCGCCGACAACGCGCCGGAACGGCTTCACGCGGACAAGGCCGAATTGAACCTTGGCAGCTCCGAGATCGACGGCTTGGCGAAGTTGCGCAAATACAACTCTTTTGAGGAGATGGTGCGCAATGAGAAGCTCGACTTCATCGACATTTGCCTGCCGACCGACATTCACGCCAAATACGCGGTGAAGGCGTTGCGGCTCGGGATTCCGACTCTGAGTGAGAAGCCGATGGCACGCACGCTCAAGCAGGCCGATTTGATGATCGCGGCCTCCAAAGAAACCGGAATCCCGCTGATGATCGGTCAGTGCCTCCGGTTTTTCCCTTCGTACGAATACTTGAAGGACGCGTATGACGGCGGGAAGTTCGGGAAACTGCTGCGGCTGTCGATGCGGCGGATCAGCGGTTTGCCGCGCGGGTATAAGGACTGGTTCCGCGACGGGAAGCGTTCGGGCGGGGCTTTGCTGGATATGCACATTCACGACACGGACTTTGTGTTGCACATGCTGGGGATGCCGGATGCGGTGATGACGTTCGGTTGTACGCATCACACGGGGGCGATCGACGATGCCGTGACCAATTACATTTATGAAAACGGGCCGGCGGTGAGTGCGGAGACGAGTTGGTCGCACGGGCCGTTTGCGATGAGTTTCATCGCGGTGTTTGAGAAAGCGACACTTGAGGCGAAGGGCGACATGTCGGAGCTGTCGATTTACCGGCTGGACAAGGACATTGAAACGGTCAAGCTGGGGACCGAGGGCGGGCATGCGCGTGAGATCGCGTATTTTGCGAAGTGCCTGAAGGCGGGAAAGCCGGTGGAGCGTTGCGAACCCGAGAGCACGCGTGAAACGATCCGGCTGGCGCTGGCGGAAGAACGCTCCGCGAAGACGGGAAAAAAGGTGAGGCTGTAG
>JAVBUI010000365.1:0-3636 GCA_031555495.1 Victivallaceae bacterium
CCCGGATTCTCCGCCACCAAGCGGGCTCGATAGCTCGCTATCGTCCCGCTTGATGGCGGAGAACCGGCTCCAGCCGGAATCGCAATCTTGTTTCAAATTTTCGGTTGACACGACACTAGTAGCCGGCGGCAAAATGATTTACGAACACGTCGCCATGCTCGCCGAGAGCAAGTGGAACTACAACGGCAACGCCGGTCTGGTGGTCGGAGCGACCTATCCCGAAGAACTCAAACGCGTCCGCGAATACGGCCCTTCGATGCCGCTCCTGGTGCCCGGCGTCGGCGCGCAGGGGGGCGACGTCGAAGCGGTGCTCCGCAACGGAGCCGACCGCGAGGGCTACGGGCTGGTGATCAATTCGTCGCGCGGAATCATTTACGCCTCCAAGGGGGCCGACTTCGCCGAAGCGGCGGGGCGGGCTTCGCGTGAACTCCGCGACCAGATCAATTCTTTTCGCCCGGCCGGGCGCTGAGGGGGCTCCGATGGCCGGAACTATTAAACTCAGAACCGTGGAAAACCGCCTTCCGGTGGTCGCAATCGTCGGACGGCCGAATGTCGGCAAGTCGTCGCTTTTCAACTCGATCATCGGCCGCCGCCTTTCGATCGTCCATGAGCAGAGTGGGGTTACCCGCGACCGCGTGGTGGCTCCGGCTTTCCACAACGGGCGGCGCTTCCAGCTGATCGACACCGGCGGCCTGGGCACGATGATCGGCGAGAGCCGCAACGTCGACGTCTGGGACAAATGGATCGCCGAACAGGTCGAGGCCGCAGTCGACGGCGCCGATGTGCTGGTGCTGGTCGGCAATGTCCAGGACGGGCTCCACCACCTCGATGAAGAGGTCGCGCGGCGGCTCCGCAACATCGGAAAACCGGTGGTCGTGGTCGCCAACAAGTGCGACAACCCCGCCTTGACGCTCGAATCCGCCGAATTCAGCCGTCTTGCTTACGGCGATGTATTCGCCGTCTCGTGCATGCACAAAAGCGGCGTGGGAACATTGCTCGACCGGGTGGTGACGCTTCTTCCGGCTGAAGAAAAGCCAGAAATCGTCGAGAATGAAGAGGGCGAAGTCGTCCTCAAGCCCGATGTCTTCAAAATCGCGGTGGTCGGGCGTCCCAACGTCGGCAAGTCCTCGCTGGTCAACGCCCTGTTGGGCACCGACCGGGTGATCGTCAGCGACGTGGCGGGAACCACCCGTGACGCGATCGACATCGATTTCATGTTTGAATACCGCGGCGAGGAACGCCCGGCGGTACTCGTCGACACCGCGGGGCTCCGCCGCCGCGGGAAGGTCGATACGGTGGTCGAGTATTTCAGCGCGATGCGCGCCCAGTCTGCGATCGAACGCGCCAACATCGTGCTTTTCGTGGTCGAAGCGAGCCCGGACGGGGTGACGAGCCAGGATAAACACATCGCCTCGATGATCGACAAAGCGGGCAAAGGGTGCGTGATCGTCGCCAACAAATTCGATCTGCAGCGCCAGGACCACAAGCGCGACGAGTTGGAAAAAGAACTGCGTTACACGCTCCCCGGCATGAGTTTCGCTCCGGTGGTTTTCGTCAGCGCCGTCGAGCGTTACAACCTTGGCGCTTTGCTCGACCAGATGGCGCAAGTCCTCGAGCAGACCGAGGTCAAGATTTCGACCGGCCTCCTGAACCGGGTGCTGGCCGACGCGATGGAGCGCCGGACGCCGCCGGTGGTGGGGCCGTCTCCGCTCAAATTGTACTACGCGTCGATGGTGGGGATGGAGCCGCCGAAGTTTCTTTTGTTCGTCAACAACCCGGCTTACTGCGCGTCGAATTACCTGACTTACCTCAAGAATTCGCTGCGGGCGGCCTTTGACCTGACCGGTCTGCCGCTCTTAGTGGAGTTGCGGGCACGGCCGAAGAAAGTGGCGTCGTTCCATTCGCCGGAGCGCTCGGCTCCGCCGAAACGTTCGGCGCAGGACAAAGGTCCGCGCCGCCCGAAACGGCGCTGACGGCGAAAGGGCGGAAGCGGATTTTTTTCGCCTCCGCCCTTGACATTTGAAACAGTCCGCGGTAAATTACTGTGTCTTCAGGTAAACTCTCGGTGTCAATAGGGGGATTGGCATGAATTTTATCGAAATATCCTTTCTTTATTGGGCGTTGCTGTTGATTCCGCTGACTTTGGCGGTTTTTTACGCCGCTTCGCTTCGCCGCCGCAAGCTGATGACCCGGCTGCTGGGCAGCCGGGCGGAGGATCCGGCCTTTTCGACGGTTTCACTCTCCAAGCGCAACATCCGCTTTCTCTTGCTGCTGCTTGCGATGCTGCTTCTCCTGGTCGCGGCCGCCCGGCCGTGGTGGGGGACGCGCGCGGTGCCGTACAGCGGAAAATCCCGCGACATCCTGGTGCTCTTCGACGTCTCCAAGAGCATGCTCGCCACCGACGTCGCGCCGTCGCGGCTCAAGCACGCACAATTGCTGCTGGAGGAGTTGATCCGCGACGACCGAGGGGACCGCTTCGGGCTGGTCGCTTTCGCAGGAAGGGCTTTCCTGCAATGCCCGCTGACCGGCGACAAGGCAAGTCTGCTTCAGTATGTCGGCGAACTCAGCCCCGATACCGTGCCGCTGGGAGGCACCAATCTAGAGCAGGCGCTCGACGTCGCTTCGGAGGCTTTTGAGGCGGCGGAAGGGAATTTTCGGGCGGTGTTGCTGATCACTGACGGCGACGAGCTCTCCGGCGACAGCCGCCGGGCGGTCGAGGCGCTGAAGAAAAAACACATTCCGCTCTTCGTCGTCGGCCTCGGCGATCCCGCGGTCCCCGCGCTGATCCCGGAGCCGGACGGCTCGTACAAGCGCGACCGCGGCGGCGAGTTGGTCAAGACGAAATTGGCCGAAATGGAACTGCGCGACCTTGCCTTAAGCACCGGCGGCATGTATCTCAGGAGCACCGCCGCCGACTCCGGGCTCGCGACTTTGCAGGCGCGGATCAAGAGTCTGGTTCCAGCGGAAACCGAGGGCGGAGTAAGAAGCATTCCGATCGAACGCTTTTCCGGTTTCCTGGCGGCGGCGCTGACGCTGCTGGCGGGTTTTTTCCTGATTTCGGAGCGGAGAATTGCGGTGTGTCTCCTGCTCTCACTTGCCTTTGCGGCGCAGGCGGAGCCGCTGCCGGAGACCGCTCCGGCCAAAGCTCCGACTCCGGTGACCGGGAGCGCACTGGAGCTCTACAACCAGGCGCTTGAGCTGCAGCTCGCCGACAAGCCCGAAGCCGCCGCCGATTACGAACAGGCGATCAAGCTTGCGATCGACCAGCCGGAGGTCCGCGCCCGCAGTTTCTTCAACCTCGGGGTCGATTCCCACCGCCGGTTGCGCGGCAAAATCGCCCAGGCGTTAAAGACGCTGCAGGCCCAGCAGCTCGACGCCGCCAAACGCGAACTCGAAAGCGCCAAACCGCTGATCGAAGGCGCCTCCGGCCTCTATCGCGAAGCCCTGGCGCAAAACGCCTCCACCGACACCTTCAACGCCGGAGAAACCCTGCAGAAACTGATCGACGACCGCGAACAGGTCGAAAAGTTGTTGAAAAAGATCGAAGAGCTCAAGCAGCAGCGGCAACAGGCCCAACAGCAAACCCAACAGGCCAAGGAGCAGAATCAACAGCAGCAACAGCAGAATCAGCAGCAA